>NZ_JBEYKR010000297.1:0-1006 GCF_040703535.1 Streptomyces sp. NPDC007346 | reverse complement strand
CCTAGCCCTGCCCCGCCCGCCCCCGCACACTCCACCGCGTACCCGATGGCCAAACCCGGCTACGGCAAACGCTCCGCCCCCGACCAACGCCCCCGTACGCGCGACGACTTCTGCCTTCTCCCGACGCGCGAACGCTACGTGGCCGGGTTCGTGGACCACCTCCCCGAGGGCGCGGCGATGAGCGTCAAACACCTGGCCAAGCAACTCCCTCTCTACGGCCAGCAGGCCATCTCCACCGCTCTGAACGCCCTGTCCGTCGCCGGGCACTTGCGACGCGTACGGTGCGCCGTCGGCGCCGGCGACGAGACCCGCTGGGTCTTCCGCACCTTCTGGTCCCGCACCGCACACGACAACGAGTGGTGGAACACCTACCTCGCCACCGAAAACGCCACCACCCAAGCCACCAGACCCACCCCGCCGACCGCCAGCCCTGCCCCGGCCCCTGCCACCAGCGCCGCCCCGGCCGTCAGTGCCGCCCCGCCGGCCAGCCCTGCCCTGGCCGTCAGGGCCGCCCCGGCCACCAGCCCCACGTCGGCGGCAGACGCCGCCCCGACGGCTCCGGCCCCCGACACCCCGGCCTCCGGCGCCCCGGCCCCTCCGCCCTGGGTCCCGGCCGAGGAACCATCACCGCACGCCCTGCCTGAGGACCCGGGTACGGAACAGGCCCCCGAACCCACCGCCGTACCCCACCAACGCCCCCCGGCCCAGCAGCCGTACGACGCACCGGCGCCTCCCGCCCCGGCTGCGACCCCGACAGAGCCAAGCCCCGCCAAGACCACCCCCTCCGAGACCGCCCCCGCCAAGGCCACCCCATCCCCCGCCTACCTCGCCCTGGCCCACCTCGGCCGCAACGACCAC
Organism: Streptomyces sp. NPDC007346; assembly: GCF_040703535.1. NCBI lineage: Bacteria > Bacillati > Actinomycetota > Actinomycetes > Kitasatosporales > Streptomycetaceae > Streptomyces > Streptomyces sp. NPDC007346. The sequence goes on along the minus strand of NZ_JBEYKR010000297.1, from coordinate 148 downwards.
CGCCTCGCCCTCTCCGCCCACGACTGCACAACCCTGGAACCACAGGCAGCGGCATGGCTCACCCGAGGCGTAAGCACCGACTACCTCACCAGCGCACTCACCCAAGGACTCCCCACCACGATCGACTCCCCCGTCGCCTTCCTCCGCC
>NZ_JBEYKR010000296.1:0-1076 GCF_040703535.1 Streptomyces sp. NPDC007346 | reverse complement strand
CGCGGGGCCCCCCGCACTCACGTCACGGGGGGCCGGCGGAGGGGTCGGCCGGTCGCTACCCGGCGGCCCAGTCGCGCAGCGCCCGGACCGAGTCGAAGTCGGCCACGTTCTTGTCGAGCGGGTCGTCGGTGTACTGGTGGATCCGCCAGGACGCCTCGATCCGGGGCTTGCCGGCGGAGACGTAGTCGGCGATCCACAGCCCGTCGCCCGCGTACTCGCTGGTGTCGTGGGTGCGCCAGAAGGCCCGGTTGCAGTAGAGGAGGACGCGGTGGCCGGGCCGCTCCCGCTTCACCTCGCGGAGGAAACGGTCCTTCTCCGCGCTGCTCGCGCGCGTCCCGCCGCCGGTCTGCTCCCAGTCGACGGCGAGCAGGTCGCCCTCCTTCTCCGGGGTCCTGCTCAGGAAGTACGCCACCTGCTCCTCCACGTTCCCCGGCCAGAGGAAGTGGTAGAAGCCGACGACGCATTCGGCGTCCCGGGCCCGCTTCACCTGGGCGTCGAGACGTGGGTTGACATAGGTGCGGCCTTCGGTGGACTTGACGAAGACGAAGTCGAGACCGTCCGTGTCGTAGGAGGGCTGGTAGGCGCTGACGTCGACGCCGTGGAGCATGGGCACCGCCTCAAGAGGTGAGAAACGACATTCCGGTTCTGCCCACTCCTCGTACGGCCCAATGACCGGTTCACTCTCCCGGGTGGCCCACCGGGTCCGGAACCTCTCGGATGCGGCCCGGCCCCCGCGGCGCGAGAATGGCCGCAACGACGAGGAGGAGGCGGCATGAGCGAAGACCCCGAATCCGTATCCGCGGCTGTGCCCGAGGCATCGGGCGTCACCCCCGACCGGCTTCTGCACACGGGGGAGAGCGAGCGGCCGAGCGCGGAGGACCTGGTGCTCGCCTCCGGGCGGGACGTGACGCCCGAGAGCCTGGAATGGGCGCGGCGCAAGCTGGCCGAGGAGGGGCGCTCCGCCCTCGACAAGAAGCTGCCCTGAGCTTGTTGTTTAACCTCGGCGTGAGATGAGACGAACGAGCGACTCGGTGGGCCAGCAGAGCCATGCGAACAGGGAACTGGTGACCACGAAC
>NZ_JBEYKR010000295.1:0-1132 GCF_040703535.1 Streptomyces sp. NPDC007346 | reverse complement strand
GCTTCCACGGCTGGTCGAAGGCTTCGATCAGGTTGTAATGCCAGCCATTCTGCTCGGCCATGGCGACGAACCCGCGAATGAAGCGCGCTTCGTTGCGCCTCCGGGCCCCTTCCGCCGCTCGCGGTCCGCTCAGGCGCCGTCGCCTCCGCCGCCTCGGCCGGTGTAGAAAGCCACCGTCAAGTCCTTGACCAGCGCTTTACGTTCGTAGTCGTCGAGGTCGACGATGCCGCGCGTGGTCAGCCGGTTGACGGTGTCGTCCACCGCGTCGACCACCGAGGTCAGCACGCTGTCACGGTGCTTGGCGTCGATGGCGGCGATCCGCCGCCGCTGCATCGCCGCCGCCACCTCGGGGGCGTACTCGATCCCGGTCGGCTGCGCCGAGTACACCTCCACGCCGACCGGTTCGCAGTCCGCCTTCAGCATCCGGGTCAGGGCGTCGCCGACCGCCTCCGCGTCGCGGAGGGTGGGGGCGTCCTCGTGGAACGCGTCGGCCGGCAGCTGCGAGAGGACCCGGGCCATGGCGGCCTCGACCTGCGCGCTCAGATACGCCTCGTGGTCCTCGATCCCGAGGGCGGCGCGCACGGTGTCCTGGATCCGCCAGACCACCAGGACGACGACGCGCAGCGCGGTGCCGGTGGCGTCGACCGCGGGGAGGGGTTCGCTGCGCCAGTGCCGCAGGCGTACGTCGACGCGGCGGCGCAGCAGCAGGGGCGAGACCCAGACCAGGCCGGTGCGGCGGACGCTCCCCCGGTAGTCGCCGAAGAGGGTGAGCACCCAGGCGTACCCGACGCGGCCGCGGCCCAGGCCGCCGAGCGCGAGGACGACCACGGTGCCCAGGAGGGCGAGGCCGGTCCAGGCCGCGGCGCCGATGCCCTCGTACGGGCGGGGGGCCAGACCCACGGCGCTCTGCGCGGCGGCGGGCAGGGCGCCGCGCCACCACAGGAGAGCCAGTACGCCGAGGAGTCCGGCGGCTCCGGCGAGCAGGGCGGCGTACCCGGAGAGGGCGGGCCCGGGGCGCTCGACGAGGCGGGGGTCGGTCCTTGCACAGCCTGCGCAGGGTTTGCAGGATGTGCGCCTGGGTGCCGACGTCGAGGGCGGTGGTGGGTTCGTCGAGCACGATCAGGCGCGGGCG
>NZ_JBEYKR010000294.1:0-1426 GCF_040703535.1 Streptomyces sp. NPDC007346 | reverse complement strand
GCCAGCAGCCCGGCCGACAACCCGGCAGCGCTGCACGTCATCTGGGAAAAGTGCGGCTACTGCAGCCTGTTCTTCCACTGCCCGGCGCTGCCGGCGGCCCGGCCGGGGCGGGTCTGCGCGGCCGGCCACCACGAGCTGGCCTCGCACGTGCTGCTGCTGCCGTTCGTCCCCGACGACGTCCGCCGCGCCTTCACCGCCCGGCTGCTGGACCCGCTGCGCGACTACGACCGGCGCCACCGGGCGGAGCTGATCGAGACGCTGGAGGCCTTCCTCGACTGCGACGGGTCCTGGACCCGCTGCGCGGCCCGGCTGCACCTCCACGTCAACACACTGCGCTACCGCGTCGGACGGATCGAGCAGTTGACGGGCCGTGACCTTTCGCGGCTGGAGGACAAGCTCGACTTCTTCCTCGCCCTGCGTATGAGCTGACCGCCGGGCCCCGCCGCGCGGCGGGCCCGTTCCCCCCGTTTGTGAATTCCTTCACCTGACATCGGTCGGACCCCTTGGCCCGGCGGGCCGATCCGTGCTGAGATTCGGCGGTACTCAACAGCACAATGGCGCGCTCGGGGAGGGCAATGTGGCGGATACCGCCATGTCTGGTTCCGGAACGACAGCAGATGACGATCCGCCGCTCCAGACAGCGGTATGGCGGCTGCGGTCCCGCGCCTGCTGGACGGATGCGGCCGCCCTGCTGGAGCCGCACGCGGCGAGCGACCCGGCGGCGGCGCTCCAGCGCACCGCCCTGCTGACCGAGCGGTGTCTCTACACCGGCGAGGGCTGGACCGACGCCGAGGACGCGCTGCGCGGCGCGGAGGCGCTGGCCCGCAGCGACGACGAGCGCGGCGGAGCCGCCTGCGAGCGGGGCCATCTCGCCTACGCCTCGACCCTGCTGGGCGTACGGGACCGGGCCGACGAGGCGAGCGTGGCGCTGAGCCGGGCGGCGGCGCTGCTGGCGCCCACCGCACCCGGACGGCCGCTGCTGGACTTCCGGCGCGGACTCATCGCCCAGCACATCGCCGCCTCCCCGCAGTCGGCCCGCGCCGCGTACCGCCGGGCGCACGCCGGGGCGGCCGCGCGCGGCGACGAGCTGCTGCTCTCCTTCACTTGGCGCCACCTCGCCACCCTGGCGCTCCAGGACGGCGAGCTGGCCGAGGCGCGGCACGGTTTCTCGGAGTCGCTGCGGATCCGGGAGGAGCTGGGCTACCTGGTCGGTACGGCCCCGGCGCTGATCTCCCTCGCGGAGGCGGAGCCCGAGCCGGAGGCGGCCCGGCTGCGCGCGGAGGCGGGCCGGCTGTTCCGGCTGCTGGGCGGGGTGCCGACGTGGCTGGCGCCGCACCTCGGGGTACCGGGGCCCCGCCCGGCGGCGGCGAGCTGAGGCCCGCTGCCCGGCGGTGCGCCCCGCCCCGGCGGACAGGGCGCACCGCCG
>NZ_JBEYKR010000293.1:0-1631 GCF_040703535.1 Streptomyces sp. NPDC007346 | reverse complement strand
CGCAGTTCGCGCTCATCCAGGGCTCGCTGAACAAGCCCTGCATCGCCCTGCCGGCCAAGGCCAACCTCGGTTCGCTCGTCGGCCTCGTGCCGATCACGGTCCAGGACATCAACGTCCTGTCCTCGCCGCAGAACCAGCAGTGCACCGAGAACTCCACCCAGGCCAAGGGTGACGAGGCCCTGTCGCACATCCTGGAGGACATCCCGATCCTCTCCGGCAACGGCATCGGCAACGGCTGATCCGCAGCCGCTCTACTCGGGCCCGAGCCGTCGGCGTTCCTCCACCGTCGGCTCGGGCCCGTCGTTCTTCCCGGGAAACGCGGACACCTGCTCTCCGCCCGCGTTTCCGCAGCCGCGCGGCCCGACGGCCGTTGAGGCAATCGGGCGGATATCCGGGAATCCGCCCGTGGAACAGTTTCGAACCCGGATGTTCATCGTTACGTAGGACAGCGCCGGAGTCGCGAGCGATGCAGGACCTGGCTCGGGCGGGCACGACAGTCGTGACCGCACCGGACTCCGCCGAGGAAAGGGACGAAAAAGTGAAGTACACCAAGGTTGCCGCAGTCGCCGCCGGAACGCTCATGGCGATGGGTGCCGCCGCGCCGGCCATGGCCGACTCGGGTGCCGAGGCCATCGCCGCGGGCTCCCCGGGCGTGCTGTCCGGCAACGTCGTGCAGGTGCCGGTGCACATCCCGGTCAACATCTGCGGGAACACCGTCAACGTGATCGGTCTGCTGAACCCGGCCTTCGGCAACACCTGCGTCAACGCGTGAACAACTGACCGGTCCGGGCCCACGCGCCCGGACCGGTACGGCCCCGGACGGCAACGGCCGCCCGGGGCCTTTTCGTTGACGTGTCGGCTTTCTCCGGCCCTCCGCCGGGAGAAAGTGGCACGGGACAGTTTCCCGCGCGCGGTCCGATCGTTATCCCTGAGGAAAGCGGCAGAAGTCACAGGTAAAGAAAGCTTGTGCGGCACGGATACGTGACCGAAGCAGACGCCGCGCAGAAGGGAACCAGAAAAGTGAAGTACGCGAAGACCGCCGCGCTCGTTGCCGGTTCCGTGGCTGCCCTCGGAGCGGCCGCTCCCGCCTTCGCCACCACTGTCCCCACGGCCCCCAGCTTCAGCCTCGACAGCGGCCTCAACCAGGTGATGGCCAGCGCACCGCAGGTCGTGGACCCGCTGGTGGAAACGGCCGCCGAGACCGCGGGGACGGTCACCAGGAACGGCACGGTCGGCAAGCTGGCGGGCCAGGCGACCGGTGCGGTCGAGGGGGCCGCCCCGCTGCTCGGCGGGGTTCCCCTCGGCGGCTGACCGCCGCGACACGGCAGTTCCCCCTGGTTCCTTCACCGATCCGCATCACTCCCCGGAAGGGTTCTCTCATGTTCAAGAAGATCATGGCCTCGGCAGCGGTTGCCGCCTCGGTCGTCGGTGTCTCCGCTGCGGCCGCCCCGTCCGCCATGGCCATCGCCGACGACGGTGGCACCACGACGGTCAACGGCAACGGCGCCTCGCAGGCCTACGGCAACTCCGCCACCTACGGTGACTGGAGCCCGCAGTTCGCGCTCATCCAGGGCTCGCTGAACAAGCCCTGCATCGCCCTGCCGGCCAAGGCCAACCTCGGTTCGCTCGTC
>NZ_JBEYKR010000292.1:0-1635 GCF_040703535.1 Streptomyces sp. NPDC007346 | reverse complement strand
ACCCCTACCCCCACCCCCGGGGTCACCCCCACCCCCCCTGTGAACCCCCGGTACCACACACGCGGGGCCCCCCCCCGCGGGGGGGCCCCCCCTGCGGCCCCCGGGACACGGTTCAGCAGGTGGCGGTCCGCCAGATCTGCACCAAGCAGAACTGGTCCTCCCCGCCCAGAGCGGCTTCATGACCACCAGGCGTGGCCAGCACATCGGAAGAGCCCTCCAGAGGAGAGGTGAAAGGCCCTCCGTCCGGGTTGAACACCCACTGCCACCGCATCCGGTACCTGCCCGACGACGGCAACACCAGCGGAAGAACCTCCAGCACCCCGGAGTCGAGGGTTTGCAGCTGAAGCTCCCCCTCGGGAAGGTCCACCTCGACCTCCTCCAGCCCCGCCCACTGACCGGGGGGCTGTGCTGGTGCACTGGTCCACGACTCAAGACGTATCACCGTCGTGCCCACCTCCGAGGGCACCTGCAGATACACCAGCCCTGGCCCTGGAAGCAGCCACTTCGATCTGTCCACACCGGCATCGAACGTTTCAGCCCCCATGGCCGTGTCGACCAGCCCGAACAGCCGATAGCTCGCCGACACCGTCGTATCGCATGAATCCAGCAACCTACCCATCAAGCACCTCGCAAGCCGGGGGAAGCACCGCTCAATTGCGGCGCCGCCACCGACTGTAAACGTAAGGAAAGAGCCAGGTTCAGCATCCGAGGAGTCAGCAACGAGCCGTCGTCACCAGAGAGAAGGGCCCGCTGGTGCTCCCGGGTCGCGCCAGCCGCCACTCGTACGTCCTGATCCTCGGTGAGCGGTGAGGGTAAGGAGCTCACCTACGGACACCCCAGACGCCTGGCGCCGCGCGGCGCTTTGTGAGCCGCTCGCGGAACGCGGAATCGCCGACGGCTTGACCCACTAGCCGACCCATCGTCACTCGCGGCACCTGGCCGCATACGGCCGGAAATATGGGCGCACAGTGTGCGGACGGTTCAGGTGCGCGGGTACCGTCTGCTCCCCAAACGGTCCCCACGGAATGTCTGTAACACGCGCCTCCAAGGGTCGCCCACAGGTCAAGTGGCCGACTCAACGAGAGCCTTGTCACCGCATGAGACCTGGCGGCCATTCACGTGAGTCGCGGACGGCTTCCTGCCATCGCCAGGAATCGCTGCTGCATCACTCTGCTTCATCGACCGGCTGCCAGGTCGCCGGTTCGCCCAGGCGGACGATCGCCGCAGAGGGGTCTGAGTCAGATATTCCGGTCTGGCTCTCAAGCCGCTTTTTGATGTCGTGCAGGCAGTGAGCCGCACGGTAGTAGGAGAGCTGGGATTCGGTAACTCTGGAGAACTGGGATTCGGTAATTCTACGGAGGACGTAGCCGCCACCCTTGCTGCACCAGTCGGAGTCGGTGCACGCCATGAGATCGGCGACGGTCAGGAGTCGTCTCCGGGCACTACCGCCGCGCTGCCGTGGGCGTGCCGGTACAGCGGCGAGTGGCCCTTGCCCTCGATCAGGGGGGTGGCGTTGGTGGTGTAGAGCTGGACTGCAGCCAGGGACCCAAGGGAGGTCAACCAGTCTCCTTCGCGGCGCTCGCGCGGAGAGCGTACGACCGTCAGCGAGCTGCAACGCGAAATGATCGGCTCGCG
>NZ_JBEYKR010000291.1:0-1688 GCF_040703535.1 Streptomyces sp. NPDC007346 | reverse complement strand
GTGCGCCGCACGGCAGTCGCCCCGGGTCCTGATCCAGGACTCGGGGCGACGGGCGTATCGGGCCGGGCGGGAGGTCCGACGTCCTAGAAGGCCGCATGGCTCGTCCGCCGACGCCGGACGAGGAAGACCGCGCCACCGACGGCCGCCGCGGCGACCAGTCCACCGCCGACCTGCATCTCCGTGGAGCCGGGGCCCATCGAACCGCCGAGCCCGCCCTGCGCGCCGGCGCCGGCGAGCACGGTGAACTTGTGCGTGGCGATCTTGTCGTTGTCGCTGCACTTCACGGAGAGGTGGTAGTGGCCCGGCGTGGTGTTGTGCCGGATGTGGGCCGTGGCGTGGTTGCTGCCACCCGCCGACAGCTCCGTCGTCGGGAAGGCGTTCGACCAGACCTTGCCGCCGTGGCCGCAGCCCTGCGCGGTGACCTTCAGGGTCGCGCCCTGGTGGACCGACTGCGGGTTGACGGAGACGTTGACCGGGCCGTTGGTGGCGGCGGCCATGGGGGCCGCGAGCCCGACGGCCGCGAATGCGGTCGCGGTGACCGCGAGAGCGCGTGAAGCACGCATCGTGTGGACCTCCAGCGGGAAACGCCCCGGAGTCCTGTCCTCCGGGATGGATCGACGTGAACGCCTCCCATGACGAACACTCACCATTGGGCCTTCGGCCCGCACTTCGGCACTGCTCCACCCCGGTGACACGACACGCCGTACGAAAACCCCTCCGTCCGACGGATGCGCAGGTCACAGCCCACCGGAACTTTTATCTGCTCACTACTCCGAAGGGCAGTCACCTCGGGGGCCGACATTCCGCCCGCCACCCGTTCGCCTCTCCCTGATCGCCGCCCGCCCGCACCGCCCCTAACGTTCCAAGCGTCGCGACGAAGGGAGCACCATGGGCCGGGACTACGCTGGCGCCGAGCGGACCAGACGCGTGCCGTGGGGTGCCGTCGCTCTGGTCATGCTCACGGGCCTCGCCCTCATGCGCAACGGGACGGGGTTCGCGGAGGAGGGCCCGCCGCAGCCCGCGGCCGCCGCCGCGCTGGACCTGAGCAGCGACACCGCGGGCCCGCCGGTGGAGGGCGAGCCGGTCCAGCCGCTGCCGTACGCCCCCGCCTCCCGGGTGAAGATCCCGTCCATCGACGTGGACGCCCCGATCATCGATGTGAACCTGGACGCCGACGGCTGGATCGACGCCCCGCCGGCCGAGGACCCCAACCTCGCCGGCTGGTACCAGAACGGCATCGCACCCGGGGAGCGCGGTACGTCCGTGGTCGTCGGCCATGTCGACAACCTGTCGGGGCCCGCGGTCTTCTACGGGCTCGGCTCGCTCCAGAAGGGCCACCACGTCGAGGTGACCCGCTACGACGGCCGGATCGGGGTCTTCGAGGTCTACGGGGTGGAGGTCTTCTCCAAGGACGATTTCCCCGGCTCCCGGGTCTACGGCGACACGGGCCACGCGGAGCTGCGGGTCATCACCTGCGGCGGGGCGTACTCGCAGGCGGGCGGCTACGACGGGAACGTGGTGGTCTTCGCCCGGCTCGTCGAGACCCGCTGACCGCCCGTCGGGACCCACCGGCCGGGCGGGGGCCGCAGGGGGCGGGCCCCCCCCCGGCCCGGGGGGGGCCCCCCCCCCCCCCCGCCCCCCCACCCCCGGGGGCCCCCGCACGGCGGGGCCCCCGGCCCCCCCCCCGG
>NZ_JBEYKR010000290.1:0-1715 GCF_040703535.1 Streptomyces sp. NPDC007346 | reverse complement strand
CGGGCGTGGCAGGCGGTGAGGTCGTGGCTGACCGGCACCGTTTCCAGGTGCTCCAGGACGGTGGGGCCGCCGTACCAGTCCATGTGCGCGGACGGTTCCACCACGTTGTCCCCGGCCAGGGCGGAGATGGGGATCGCGGTGATCTCCGGTACGCCGAGGGATGCGGCGTACGCGGTGAACTCCTCGGCTATGGCGGCGAACACGGGCTCCGCGTAGTCGACCAGGTCCATCTTGTTGACGGCCAGCACCACGTGCGGGACGCGCAGCAGCGCGGCGACGGCGGCGTGGCGGCGGGTCTGCTCGACGACCCCGTTGCGGGCGTCGACCAGGACCACGGCCAGCTCGGCGGTGGAGGCGCCTGTCACCATGTTGCGGGTGTACTGCACATGGCCCGGGGTGTCGGCGAGGATGAACCGGCGCCGGGTGGTGGCGAAGTAGCGGTAGGCGACATCGATGGTGATGCCCTGCTCGCGCTCGGCCCGCAGCCCGTCGGTCAGCAGCGCCAGGTCCGGTGCCTCCTGGCCACGGCTCAGCGACACCTGCTCGACGGCCTCCAGCTGGTCGGTGAGGACCGACTTGGAGTCGTGCAGCAGACGTCCCACGAGGGTGGACTTGCCGTCGTCGACCGACCCGGCGGTGGCGAAGCGCAGTGTGTCGATGCTCATCAGAAGTACCCCTCGCGCTTGCGGTCTTCCATCGCGGCCTCGGACATCTTGTCGTCGGCGCGGGTCGCGCCCCGTTCGGTGAGCCGGGAGGCGGCGATCTCGGTGATCACGGCGTCCAGCGTGGTGGCGTCGGAGTCGACGGCACCGGTGCAGGACATGTCACCGACCGTGCGGTAGCGCACCAGGCGCCGCTCGGTGGGCTCGTGCTCCTTGGGACCGCCCCAGCCGCCGGCCGTGAGCCACATGCCGTTGCGGCTGAAGACCTCGCGCTCGTGGGCGAAGTAGATCTCCGGGAGCTCGATCCCCTCGCGCTCGATGTACTGCCAGACGTCCAGCTCGGTCCAGTTGGAGATCGGGAAGACCCGGACGTGCTCGCCGGGGGCGTGCCGTCCGTTGTAGAGCTGCCACAGCTCGGGGCGCTGGCGGCGCGGGTCCCACTGCGAGAACTCGTCGCGCAGCGAGAAGACCCGCTCCTTGGCGCGCGCCTTCTCCTCGTCGCGCCGCCCGCCGCCGAAGACCGCGTCGAAGCGGTGCTGCTGGATCGCCTCGGTGAGCGGGACGGTCTGGAGCGGGTTGCGGGTGCCGTCGGGGCGCTCGCGGAGCTTGCCGGCGTCGATGTACTCCTGCACGGAGGCCACGTGGAGCCGCAGCCCGTGCTCGGCGACCGTACGGTCGCGGTACTCCAGGACCTCGGGGAAGTTGTGCCCGGTGTCCACGTGCAGCAGCGTGAACGGCACCGGCGCGGGCGCGAACGCCTTGAGCGCCAGGTGCAGCATCACGATGGAGTCCTTGCCGCCGGAGAACAGGATCACCGGCCGCTCGAACTCACCCGCCACCTCACGGAAGATGTGCACCGCCTCCGACTCCAGGGAGTCCAGGTGGCTGAGCGCGTACGGATTGACGGTGCCCTCCGGCACGGTGGTGACGGTGCTCACGCCAGGCCCCTCTCGGTGAGCAGCGCGTGGAGCGCCGCTGCGGACTCCTGCACGGTCTGCTGGTGCGACTCGATGCGCAGGTCGGGCGATTCGGGCGCCTCGTAGGGGTCGTCGA
>NZ_JBEYKR010000289.1:0-1884 GCF_040703535.1 Streptomyces sp. NPDC007346 | reverse complement strand
CAGCTCACCGGGCTGCCACCGGCCGACGAGAAGAAGTAACCCTCGGCCTCCAGCGCCTCGGCGATCTCGCGCCGGGTGATCACCGCGCCCAGCGGGGTGTACTGCCAGCCCCTGAGCAGTCGTTGCAGCGCCGAGATCGTACCGGACCCGACGATCCCGTCGATGGCGCCGGTGTAGCCCTGGTTGTGGGCCAAGCGCCTCTGCATGGCCTTCCAGCTGTTGGTGCCCAGCTGCCCGTCGAGCGCTCCCGTGTAGCTCCAGTTCTTCTTGAGGTAGCACTGGACGTACCGGGCCTGCGTCGTGCTCAGACCGAGGTTGACCACGGCCAAGGGGGCGACCTCGGCACTCACCGAGGCCTTCTCGGCCGATACGGGTGCCGCGGAGGCCGTGCCCGCGGCTGCCAGCCCCCCGGCGGCGATACCCACGGCGGTCGTGACACTGACGAGCGTCTTCAGCAAGACGTTCGATCGCATGCTGTTCCCTTTCGGGTCATGGCGCGGAGGCACGGACGGCCGGCGCGCCGGATGACGAAGTCGATGCGTGTCGAGCACAGGGCGTTTCCCCCCGCCCGGCGGGGCGCCCGGTCGCCGTACCGGTCTCCGGGGCCCTGCTGAGAACTCTGGCCGACGCTCCGGGACGTGTCCTTGGCAATCAGCGCCACGCTGTTGACCCTGAGCGCCCTCCTGCCGCCCGTGGGGGCTCCGCCGGGCAGCGGTCGCGGTCCTCGGGTGAGGAGAGGCGGCGTGCCGGACGCTCCGCCGCCGTGCGCTGCCGGTGCACCAGGTCGCGGTACTCGCGCGGCGCCATGCCGTAGGCGGCGGAGAAGGAGCGGCTGAAGTGCGCGGCGCTGGTGTATCCGCACCGCTGGGCGATCGTCTGGACGGAGGAGCCGATCAGTGCCGGATCGGCGAGCCGGCGCCGGGCCTGGGCCAGGCGCAGGCTGCGGATGTAGGCCGCTGCGGTGATTCCCTCGTCCTCGAAGAGGCGGTGCAGCTGGCGGGGGGAGATGAAATGGGCGGCGGCGACGGTCCGCGGGGTCAGTTCCGGGTCGTGGTGGTTCTGCTGGATGAAGGAGCGCATGAGCAGGAACTTGTGTCTCCGCGTCGTCTCCGCGGAGAGGGACGAGGCGATGTCCAGTTCGCGCGCCACCAGTCCGGTGACCAGATCCAGCAGAATCTGCTTCAGCCGGGGGATGTCGGACGGCTGGTGCGCGGCCTTCCGGGAGACCAGGTGCGCAAGGAAGTGCGACAGGAGTGCGCCGAACCCCTCCTGCCCCGCCAGTCGTTGCCCGAGCAGACCGCCCATGGCTCTCCCGGTGGCGTGCGGAAAGTGGACCCGGGGAATCTCGACGCCGATTCCCACGGCGAGTTCGTGTTCTTCGGCGACCTCGACGTCGAAGGGGCGCGAGCTGTCGAGGATGTACAGATCGTGAACCGAGGAGACGCTTCTCCGGTCACCCTCGGCGACCTGTAACCGCCCGCTTCCGGGCAGCACCAGCGTGATGTGGTAGAGCTCGGGATCGGACCGGCGGATGAGTTTCGCCGTCCGGCGATAGCGTGAGGACTGCATGGCCACGGGCCAGAGCGTCACGTCGTCCATGGTCAGCAGGCGCTTATGGGCCCAGAAGTCGCAGGAGTGCCCGCTGCTGATCTGCAACGGCGCCATGGCCTTGGTCATGGATTCGCACCACAGGTCGAATCTGACCTCCGGTGCCACGTCATCCGTTCGCAGAACCGTTTCGGGGAGCACGTCTCTCCTTCATCGCCGTTCCTCGAGCGCACGCGGACAACCCTCCCCCGGGGATTGCGCCGAAACCATCACGGGAGGAGGGCGGTCGAAGCTGTTGAGGAGGCGCGCGGAGGCGCCCTCCGGCGGACTGTCACG
>NZ_JBEYKR010000288.1:0-1913 GCF_040703535.1 Streptomyces sp. NPDC007346 | reverse complement strand
AGCTTGTTTTTTAACGTCCCCTGCTGAAGGGCCAGTTGGCCATTAGTGGGCGATGAGACAACGGTGCGGCCTTGGTGTGATCATGTGCGTTGTCGAGACGTTGTTGATCATGCCAAGGCTGCGAGGGTGAGTCTGCTGCACGACGCTGTTCGCGTCGAGTCCCTGACCGTGTTGTCGCGGTTCCGGACCGACTTCTACGACTGCCTGACGGCCCGCGCGGACGCGTTGTTCGAGCTGACCGACGCGGTGCTGTGCACCGACGGGCCGGTGCGGTCGCTGGTCGACCTCGCGTTGGCGCCCGAGCACCGCCGGGGTCACGGCGCCCTCTACGCCGGCCTCAACCGCGGCCGGGTGGACGTCACCCGGCTGCGGCGGGTCTTGGCCGAGGTGCCGCTGCCGAGGGCCGCGGACGGTCGGCTGGTCCTTGCTGTGGACGTCTCGCCGTGGCTTCGGCCGGATGCCGGCACCGTGCCGGACCGCTCGTTCTGCCACACCTACGGCCGCGGCAACGCCAAGCACCAGATGATGCCCGGCTGGCCGTACTCGGTCGTTGTCGCCCTCGAAAGCGGACGCACCTCCTGGACCGCGTTCCTGGACGCGGTCCGCCTGGCCCCCGGCGCCGACCTGGCCGCTGTCACCGCCAATCAGGTCCGCGAGGTGGTCGAACGGCTAGTCGCCGCGGGCCAGTGGTCCGCGGGTGATCCGGAGATCCTGGTCGTGCTGGACGCCGGCTACGACGCCCCGCGCATCGCCTATCTGCTGTCCGGCCTGCCCGTCGAGGTCCTGGGCCGGACCCGTTCGGACCGGGTGATGCGCCGCCCGGCGCCCTCGCGGGAGGAGTTCCTCCTGGCCAACCCGAAGGGCGGACGGCCGCCCAAGCACGGCGGGGAGTTCGTCTTCGGCGATCCCGCCACCTGGGGCGCCGAGCAGGCCGTCACGGTCACCGGCACCCGCCTCTACGGCAAGGCCACCGCCCAGGCATGGGACCGGCTGCACCCGCGCCTGACCCAGCGGGCCGCCTGGCTGGAGCATGACGGGCCGCTGCCCGTCATCGAGGGCACCGTCATCCGCCTGGCCGTCGAACATCTGCCCTCCGGCGGAGTCAACAAGCCGGTCTGGCTTTGGTGGTCACGCACCGGCGCCACCCCCGCTGACGTCGACCGGTGCTGGCAGGCCTTCCTGCGAAGGTTCGACATCGAGCACGCCTTCCGGATGCTCAAGCAGACCCTCGGCTGGACGCGGCCACGCCTGCGCGACTCGGCCGCCGCCGACCGCTGGACCTGGCTGGTCCTCGCCGCCCACACCCAGCTCCGCCTCGCCCGGCCACTCGCCACTGACCTCCGGCGGCCGTGGGAGAAGCCGGCACCGCCGCACAAACTCACCCCCGCCCGGGTCCGGCGCGGGTTCCGGAACCTCCGCAGGAAGACGGGCTCTCCGGCCGGGGCGCCGAAACCCACCACACCCGGCCCCGGACGCCCGCCAGGCTTGAAAAACCGGCGCCCCGCAAGCCGCCACGACGTGGGACGAGTCCTTGCTGGCGGCGAGGCATACCAGCGACCGGCCCACCACAAGGTCGGCACCAAACCCCGCAGGGCAGGCTGACAAGTAACACAGACGTCAGCACACTGAGCGCATGCGATATGAGGAGAAGGCGAAGATCGCCACCGTGAGAGTTCTTGTCCCGGTGGCCGTTTTCATCTCCTCACCGGTACTGCTGATCGCCGGAGCGCCGATCCGCCGCCGATACCTTCGCTACATCTACCGGGACGAGGCCCCACTGATCCTGGAAAAGGAGCGGGGCAGGGTCAGCATCCACTGGTTCGTGGTCACCAGTTCCCTGTTCGCATGGCTCTGCTGGCCCACCGAGTCGCTCGTTCGTCTCATCTCACGCCGAGGTTAAACAACAAGCTCAG
>NZ_JBEYKR010000287.1:0-1949 GCF_040703535.1 Streptomyces sp. NPDC007346 | reverse complement strand
CTGCGCCCGCCCTGCACCGCCGGCAGCACCTGCGCCGCGCCATACAGCGCGTGGTACGGCGCCGGCGCGATGTACGGCCAGTGCGGCTTGAATTACCCTCCGCATCGGCGTCCGCCTCCATGGAGCGGGCCTCGTCCAGGGAGGTGATCACGACCCCGATCAGGACGTTGACGAGCACGAACGAGGCGAACAGGACGTACGAGGCGTAGTAGAGGATGCTCCACCGGGAGATCTCCAGGCCCGCGCGCACCGCGTCGCCGAGACCGTCCAGGGTCATCAGCAGGAAGAGGGTCAGGACCGCGCGGCCGAGGGAGCCGAAGTGTTCCGGGTCCTCGGCGGAGAAACAGATCCAGCCGACCATGGCGTAGAGGTAGAGCAGCAGGCCTCCGACGAGGAGGAAGCTGACGGTGCCCGGCAGGCTCCTGCCGACCGCGACCAGGATGATCCGCAGCTGCGGCAGGAAGCGGGCGGCGCGCAGCACACGGGCCAGGCGCAGCAGCCGCAGTATGGTGCCGTTCTCGCGGATGACCGGCAGGAACGCGGAGAGGACGACGGCGAGGTCGAAGAGGTTCCACGGGTCGCGGAAGAAGGCCCCGGGGCGGTCCGCGTGGGCTCCGGCGCGCAGCAGGATCTCCACGGTGAACGCGGCGAGGAAGCCGTACTCGACGGTGCGTAAGCCCAGGTGCCAGCGGCGGGTCAGGCCGGAGTACGTCTCGATGCCGAGGACCGCCGCGTTGGCGAGGATGAGGGCGAAGACCACGACGGCGAACCAGCGGGCTTCGGTGATCTCCCGGCAGCGCCCGGCCACCGCCTGCCGGCGGCGCGCTGTCCGCGCCGTAGGGTCCGTCATCGTGCTTCCCCGGTGGTCCGAGACCGCCGAACACGGCGGGCCTGAAAGGCGGTTGTACGGGGAGCCTGATCCAAGAACCCGCGAACGGATACTCTACAGCCCTGTAGATTCAGCTCTGCCGGTCCGTCAGGGATCCGGATGACCTCTCGTCCAGTCCGCCCCAGAGAAAGCAGCAATCATGTTCGGGATCGGCGAGCTCACTCTCCTTCTCCTGGTGATCGTGGCGGTGCTGGCCGTGAAGAGGCTGCCCGAGCTCATGCGGTCGGCCGGAAAGGCCGCGCGCATCCTCAAGAGCGAGAAGCGGGCGCTCAAGGACGAGGAGGGCGGCGCGTCCCAGCCCTCTCCCCGGGTGATCCGCGGGGAGACGACCGAGCGGGACACCCCCTGAGGCACCGCCCTCCCCCGGGAGCGGGGAGCCGAAGGCCCGGACCTCCGTGTGGCTCGATTCCAGCGGCCCGCGGAGCCCGCGGGAACTCACCTGCGGCTCCCCGCAGTTGTGCTGGCGGCCCCGTCCGGGGCCGGCCGCCGTCACGGCGGACGAGCGAGTTCTCAGGAGGCAGCAGTGGCCCAGATCGACCTGGACAAGGTGCTTGACAAGGCTTACGCGGACAAGGACCTGTCCACCATCCTCGCGGCTCCGGTATCGGCGCTGAAGGGCGTCTCGGACCGCGACGGTGAGCTGCTCCAGGAAGCGTTCAACGTGAAGACGGTGGCAGATCTGGCCAAGTTGAAGTACGTCCGCTGGGCCCAGGCACTCGCCGCGCTGGACACCAGCGCGTCCTGACCCGACGGCGCCGGCCCACCGGAGGTCCGGTGGGCCGGGCACGCGCCGGGCACGCGCCTGCTAAGCGCCGGCCCCCCTCGGGGTCACAGCGGCGCCCCCGTCGCCTCCAGTACGAGGAAGAGCGCGACGGCCGCGTTGAGCGCGGAGAGCGCCGAGACGGTCGTACCGGCGGCGGCGACGAACGCGGCGGCGCCGGCGGGCGTGAGCGCGGGCGGCCAGCCCCGGTCCGGCGGCACCGGGCCCAGCAGCGCGGCCACCCGGCGGGGCACCGGGCCCGCGGCGGCGAAGCCGGCCACGGCGGCGGACCGGGGGGCC
>NZ_JBEYKR010000286.1:0-2007 GCF_040703535.1 Streptomyces sp. NPDC007346 | reverse complement strand
CGCAATCTGGAGCGCGGTATATGCGAAAGCAGAGAGTGAACTCAAGGACGCCATGGACTTGGCGTATCTGACGGGCCAGCGTCCGGCGGACGTGCGGCGGTGTTTTCGCTTCTCCATTCCTGACCGGTCGCGTGTGGATCTTGGCGACGCAGGCCGGAATGGCGGCGCCCTCCTCGTGCGGACGCGCCCGGTAGGCGCTGGGGCTCTCGCCGACCAGCTCGGTGAAGCGGGAGCTGAACGACCCCAGCGACGTACAGCCGACGGCGAAGCAGACCTCGGTCACCGACAGGTCGCCGCGGCGCAGCAGCGCCTTGGCCCGCTCGATGCGGCGGGTCATGAGGTAGCTGTACGGACTCTCGCCGTACGCGGCACGGAAGCTGCGGGAGAAGTGGCCCGGCGACATGAGCGCGCCGCTCGCCAGCGCCGGAACGTCCAGCGGCTCCGCGTAGTCGCGGTCCATCCGGTCACGGGCCCGGCGCAGCCGGACGAGGTCCTCCAGCGTCACAGGACCATCCTCCCACGGGGCCTCGCAGGCCGGGCGAACGCAGCTCGGCAGGCGGGGGCGGGGGACGCGGTCCGGTGCGCGACCGCCGCCGCCCAGGCGTGCGTGCGAGGTGCACGGCCCCTCCGGAGCCTCGCGTCCGCGTCGTGCGTGTGCGGCGGCGCACACGGCGGAACGCGTTGCGAGTGGTCCGGAAGGGCCGGGGGCCGCGATGCGCCGTCAGCGCTTGACGGCGCGCAGGACGACGAACTTCGGGTCGCCCGCGACCGTGGTGCAGTTGCCGAAGATCCGGCGCAGATGGGTGTGGTACGAGAGGTGCCGGTTGCCGACGACCCAGAGTTCGCCGCCCTGCCGCAGCGCGGTGCGCGCGCTGACGAACATCGTGCGGGCGGTGGCGTCGGTGGTCGCCATGTGGGAGTGGAACGGCGGGTTGTTGAGCACCAGGTCCATGCTGCCCGGGGTCAGACCGGCCAGTCCGTCACCGACCAGGAAGTCCGCCTTCGCGCCCTCCGGGGCGCCCAGGCGGAACGTCTCTTCGGCGGACGCGACGGCCCCGTAGGACTCGTCGACGAAGGTGACGTGCGCGTCGGGGTTGGCGATCGCCGCGGAGAGGCCGAGGACGCCGTTGCCGCAGCCCAGGTCGGCGACCTCGACGGCTCCGCCGCGGGTGGGCAGGTGCTTCAGGAAGAAGCGGGTGCCGATGTCCAGGCGCTCGGCGCAGAAGATCCCGGCGTGGTTGACGGCGGTGCGGCCGGCGACGGGGCCCACGTCGCCGGGCAGCTCGTAGCGATAGGGCCACGGGCTCGGCGTACGCGGCAGCGCGGGGTCCGGGGTGCAGAAGATGAGCCGCGCCTTGCGCACCGCGAGGGAGGTGCGGGTCGGGCCGACGATCCGCTCGAAGAGCTTGAGGGTGGAGGTGTGGATCTCCTTCACCATGCCGGTGCCGATCACCACCGTCCCCGCGTGGAGGGCGGGGGCGATCCGGTGGAGCTGGTCCTCCAGGAACGCCAGGGACTTGGGCACCCGGACCAGCAACACGTCGATCCGGTCCGGCGGGGTGTCGCGCGAGGACAGCGGCGTCACGGCGTCCGGGTCCAGGCCGTTGCGCTCCAGGTTGGCCAGGGTGGCGCGCCGGGCCAGGTAGGAGTCGCTGATCTGGACGGGCCGGTGGGCGGCCAGCGCGGTGGCCAGGGCGCCCCACCGGTCCCCCACGACGGCGACCGCGCCCGAGAGGTCGACGGGGCCTGTCTCGGGATCCGTCAGCTGCCGGAGCAGGTATTCGTCGGCGGCGTCCCATGCCCGGAAGGGGTCGCTCGGGTGCTCGGGGAAGCGGGCAAGCTCGAAAGCGCCCTGTGAGGTCGTCAGACGGTTCATATGTCACTCAGGCTAACCGAGACGGCCGGGGGCGCCCCGCGCAGTCAGCACCAGCGCCTTGATCGACCACTGGTTGGCCGCCAGTTGCAGGGCCTCCAGGCTGATGCCGGTGGCCGGGTCGCTGGGAATCT
>NZ_JBEYKR010000285.1:0-2035 GCF_040703535.1 Streptomyces sp. NPDC007346 | reverse complement strand
GCGGTGGCGCTGGCGGTGCCCCGGGCCCCGTTCCTGGCCCTGGTGCTCGCGCTGTGCGGGGTGCTGGCGGCGGGGGCGGCGGTGCGCCCGGAGCGGCGGCCGGCGGCGGGGTATCTGGCGGTGGCGCTCTTCGTGGCGGCGACCTGGGTCCGGCTGGCGGCGTCCGAGGTGTCGGTGCCGGAGGCGTACACCCTGCCGGTGACGGTGCCCGCGCTGGTGGTCGGCGTACTGCGGCGGCGCAAGGACCCCGAGGCGTCCTCCTGGACGGCGTACGGGCCGGGGCTCGCGGCGACGCTGCTGCCGAGCCTGGCCGTGGCCTGGACCGACCCCGACTGGCTGCGGCCGCTGCTGCTGGGTGTGGCGGCGCTGGTGATCACGCTGCTCGGGGCGAAGTACCGGCTTCAGGCGCTGCTGCTGCTCGGCGGCGTCGTGCTGGCCCTGGACACGCTGCACGAGCTGGCGCCGTACGTCGTCCAGGTGGCCGGCGCACTGCCGCGCTGGCTGCCGCCGGCGCTGGCCGGGCTGCTGCTGCTGGCCGTGGGGGCCACCTACGAGCAGCGGCTGCGTGACGCACGCAGGCTCAAGGATCTGCTGGGCCGGATGCGGTGAGCCGTGTCCGGTCGGGGACGCCGCACGCGGCGGGCCCCGGCCGGACGACGCAGAGGCCCCGAGACTTCGGAAAGTCTCGGGGCCTCTGTCCGGGTGGGCGATACTGGGTTCGAACCAGTGACCTCTTCGGTGTGAACGAAGCGCTCTCCCACTGAGCTAATCGCCCGGACGCACCGCAAACATTACCCCATGTCAGCGGTGCTCCCGGACCGCCCCCGGCCCTACTCGTCGACCGTCCACGGCAGGGCGAGGCCGAACTTCCCGACGTAGATCCCGACCAGCACCGCCATGATCACCAGCCCCACCGTGGTGAGGATGATGTTGCGCCGCCGGACCTTGGGGTCGAGGGCGCGCTGGGCGGCCTCGGTGACCTTGCGCTTGGTCCAGCGCAGCACCAGCTGGGCCCAGACGAACTCGGTCGCCCAGATCGCCATGCCACCGAAGATCACCAGCCAGCCGGGCCCCGGCAGCACCAGCATCAGTACGCCGGCCACCACGACGCCCAGGCCGACGACGAAGACGCCGACCTGCCAGCTCAGATGCAGCGGTCTCGACGCCTTGACGAAGCCCGGCGCCCGCGACCCCAGCTCGCGTTCCACCTTGATCGTGCCCCCCGTATCGGACCCCGGGGCCGCCTCTTCGGCGACCACGCTCCGTCCGTCACTCTCCGCATTCATGGAGCTCAACCTACCCGACCTGCCGTCGTCACTTGAATGGGCGCATGACTCAAAGTTACACACCGCTGGGCGAGGGACCCGAAGCATCACAAATGGGTCAGAGGGGTTTACAACGCCACCGTAGGTGGCATGTCGATTTCGCCGACGTGCGAATCCCCGAGCGCACACTGAGCGAAAGGCCCTGGCGCTTATGAACACCACGGTCAGCTGCGAGCTGCACCTGCGCCTCGTTGTGTCGAGCGAGTCCTCACTGCCTGTTCCCGCGGGCCTGCGGTATGCCACGGCCGATCCCTATGCCGTGCACGCCACCTTCCACACCGGAGCGGAGGAGACGGTCGAGTGGGTTTTCGCCCGTGACCTCCTCGCCGAGGGGCTGCACCGGCCCACCGGCACCGGAGACGTCCGCGTCTGGCCATCACGTAGTCACGGTCAAGGCGTCGTCTGCATCGCACTGAGCTCCCCAGAGGGCGAAGCCCTGCTCGAGGCTCCGGCGCGAGCCCTGGAGTCGTTCCTCAAAAGGACCGACGCCGCGGTTCCGCCCGGCACCGAGCATCGTCACTTCGATCTCGACACGGAGCTCTCACACATCCTGGCCGAGAGCTGAGCCAGGCCGAGAGCTGCCCGGCGCCGTCCGACTCGGGGAGACGGCGTCGCGCGGACAACCACATAGGGCAGACGCACCACCGGACAGGTGTTCGACCTTGGCGTCCCAGGCCGGCAGGCGCAGCGCGTCGGCGGCGACTTCCAGC
>NZ_JBEYKR010000284.1:0-2049 GCF_040703535.1 Streptomyces sp. NPDC007346 | reverse complement strand
CTTCTCGGTGCTCAAGCTCACCCTGTCGGGCGGCATGGCCCTGCAGGTGGCGGTGGCCGAGCGCTGGAAGAGCGTCACCGGTTGCTCCATCTGCGCGGGTCTACTGCTCCCGGCGGAGGTTCGGCTTGAGGTCCTTGAAGCGGGCCAGCATGCCGTTCACGAACGACGGGGAGTCGTCGGTGGAGAACTCCTTGGCGAGCTGGACCGCCTCGTCGATCACCACGGCGTCCGGGGTCTCGTCCATCCAGATCAGCTCGTAGGCACCGAGCCGGATGATGCTGCGGTCGACGACCGGCATGCGGTCGATCTCCCAGTCCACGGCGTAGGTGACGATGAGGTCGTCGATCCGGTCGGCGTACTGCGCGTACCCCTCGACGAGTTCCATCGTGAATTCACCGACCGGCGGCTGACGGTCGTCGGTCCGCGAGTGCCGGACCCAGTCCGCGAGGACGCTCTGCACGGACTCACCGCGCTGGTCGGCCTCGAAGAGGATCTGAAAGGCGCGCTTGCGGGCCTTGTTCCGGGCAGCCACGGTTAGCTGTTCACCCGGCCGAGGTAGTCGCCCGTGCGGGTGTCGACCTTGATCTTCTCGCCGGTGGTGATGAAGAGCGGCACGCCGATCTCGTAACCGGTCTCCAGGGTGGCGGGCTTGGTGCCACCGGTGGAGCGGTCGCCCTGGACGCCCGGGTCGGTGTGCTGGATGGTCAGCTCGACCGCGGCGGGCAGCTCGACGTAGAGCACCTCGCCCTCGTACTGGGCGACGGAGGCGGTGAAGCCCTCGATGAGGAAGTTGGCGGCGTCGCCGACGGCCTTGCGGTCGACCATGAGCTGGTCGTACGTGTCCATGTCCATGAAGACGAAGTACTCGCCGTCCATGTACGAGAACTGCATGTCGCGGCGGTCAATGGTGGCCGTCTCGACCTTCACACCGGCGTTGAACGTCTTGTCGACGACCTTGCCGGAGAGCACGTTCTTGAGCTTGGTGCGCACGAAGGCGGGGCCCTTGCCGGGCTTGACGTGCTGGAACTCGACGACGGACCAGAGCTGGCCTCCGTCGAGCTTGAGCACCAGGCCGTTCTTGAGGTCGTTCGTGGAAGCCACGGTTGCGGAATCTCCTGGACTGAAGCTGGTGGAACGACCGGGAACGCGCGCTAGAGCGCGAGCAGTTCCTTGGTCGTCATGGTGAGTAGCTCGGGTCCGCCGTCCGCCTCGGGGCGCACGACGAGCGTGTCATCGATCCGGACACCGCCCCGGCCCGGGAGGTGGACCCCCGGTCCGACGGTGACCGGCACACAAGCGTCCAGTTTACCCATGGCTGTCGGTGCCAATTGCGGGTCCTCCTCGATTTCGAGGCCCACACCGTGCCCGGTCCTCGGCTGGAGGACCTCTCCGTACCCCGCGGACCGCAGCGGACGGCGGGCCGCCCGGTCCACGTCCCGGTAGGCGGCGCCCGGCGCCAACGACTCCCTGCCTTGCCGCTGAGCGGCGAAAACGAGGTCGTAGAGCTCGATCTGCCACTGGGCGGGGGCGGTGCCGATGACGAAGGTCCGGCCGATCGCGCAGCGGTAGCCGTGGTAGCAGGCCCCCAGCCGGACGGAGAGGAAATCTCCCTCCTCCACCCGGCGGTCGGAGGGCCGGTGGCTCTCCTGGCCGGAGTTGGGGCCGGTGGCCACGGAGGTGGCGAAGGCGGGGCCGTCCGCCCCGTGGTCGACCAGGCGCCGCTCCAGCTCCAGCGCGAGATGGCGCTCGGTGCGGCCGACCAGGATGGATTCCAGGAGTTCACCCAGGGCCTGGTCGGTGATCTCGGCGGCGATCCGCAGACAGCCGATCTCCTCCTCGTCCTTGACGATCCGCTGCTGCTCCACGGTGAAACCCAGATCGGCCAGTCTCAGGCCGGGCGCCGCCTTCGCCATGGCGCGGTGCCGGGCCACGGTCAGGTCGTGCTCCTCCACGGCGAGCACATCGGCCCCCGACGAGGCGGCGAGGCCCGCGGCCGCGACCACCGGGTCCGCGTCCGGGACGGGCAGCACATCGACCCGCAGCGCCTCG
>NZ_JBEYKR010000283.1:0-2169 GCF_040703535.1 Streptomyces sp. NPDC007346 | reverse complement strand
GGCACTGTTGCAAATAGTCGGTGGTGATAAACTTATCATCCCCTTTTGCTGATGG
This sequence comes from Streptomyces sp. NPDC007346, assembly GCF_040703535.1. Lineage (NCBI taxonomy): Bacteria > Bacillati > Actinomycetota > Actinomycetes > Kitasatosporales > Streptomycetaceae > Streptomyces > Streptomyces sp. NPDC007346. Next base: position 2,114 of record NZ_JBEYKR010000283.1, on the reverse strand, counting down.
AGCTGCACATGAACCCATTCAAAGGCCGGCATTTTCAGCGTGACATCATTCTGTGGGCCGTACGCTGGTACTGCAAATACGGCATCAGTTACCGTGAGCTGCAGGAGATGCTGGCTGAACGCGGAGTGAATGTCGATCACTCCACGATTTACCGCTGGGTTCAGCGTTATGCGCCTGAAATGGAAAAACGGCTGCGCTGGTACTGGCGTAACCCTTCCGATCTTTGCCCGTGGCACATGGATGAAACCTACGTGAAGGTCAATGGCCGCTGGGCGTATCTGTACCGGGCCGTCGACAGCCGGGGCCGCACTGTCGATTTTTATCTCTCCTCCCGTCGTAACAGCAAAGCTGCATACCGGTTTCTGGGTAAAATCCTCAACAACGTGAAGAAGTGGCAGATCCCGCGATTCATCAACACGGATAAAGCGCCCGCCTATGGTCGCGCGCTTGCTCTGCTCAAACGCGAAGGCCGGTGCCCGTCTGACGTTGAACACCGACAGATTAAGTACCGGAACAACGTGATTGAATGCGATCATGGCAAACTGAAACGGATAATCGGCGCCACGCTGGGATTTAAATCCATGAAGACGGCTTACGCCACCATCAAAGGTATTGAGGTGATGCGTGCACTACGCAAAGGCCAGGCCTCAGCATTTTATTATGGTGATCCCCTGGGCGAAATGCGCCTGGTAAGCAGAGTTTTTGAAACGTAAGGCCTTTGAATAAGACAAAAGGCTGCCTCATCGCTAACTTTGCAACAGTGCCGAATTTAGCGCGGTCGCTAAACATTTCGGCACCACCCAGGTGCTGCACGATATCAATCTGAAAATTGATGCCGGTGAATACCGGCTGGCTGCCGACGATCCGGATGAGGAGAACACCCTCGCCACGGCAGTTTTCACCCTCGATGCCAACCACGTCAGGTGGCAAATTTTCGACATTAACCGCGACGATGCTAAATTTCAGGGAGAAGTGCGTGGGTGAGATAGCCGGTCGTCAGTCATAAAGGGCAGGGTAGTACCGTTGGCCCGGCGTTCGATAGTACCGTCCGGATACTGCCAGATATCGGCGTCCAGGGAGATGTCCTGAAGCGCGGTGTCCGGAATTTCAGGTTTGTGTCTCTACAAAGACTAACTATCAGAAAAACTCATCGAGCATCAAATGAAACTGCAATTTATTCATATCAGGATTATCAATACCATATTTTTGAAAAAGCCGTTTCTGTAATGAAGGAGAAAACTCACCGAGGCAGTTCCATAGGATGGCAAGATCCTGGTATCGGTCTGCGATTCCGACTCGTCCAACATCAATACAACCTATTAATTTCCCCTCGTCAAAAATAAGGTTATCAAGTGAGAAATCACCATGAGTGACGACTGAATCCGGTGAGAATGGCAAAAGCTTATGCATTTCTTTCCAGACTTGTTCAACAGGCCAGCCATTACGCTCGTCATCAAAATCACTAGCATCAACCAAACCGTTATTCATTCGTGATTGCGCCTGAGCGAGACGAAATACGCGATCGCTGTTAAAAGGACAATTACAAACAGGAATCGAATGCAACCGGCGCAGGAACACTGCCAGCGCATCAACAATATTTTCACCTGAATCAGGATATTCTTCTAATACCTGGAATGCTGTTTTCCCGGGGATCGCAGTGGTGAGTAACCATGCATCATCAGGAGTACGGATAAAATGCTTGATGGTCGGAAGAGGCATAAATGCCGTCAGCCAGTTTAGTCTGACCATCTCATCTGTAACATCATTGGCAACGCTACCTTTGCCATGTTTCAGAAACAACTCTGGCGCATTGGGCTTCCCATACAATCGATAGATTGTCGCACCTGATTGCCCGACATTATCGCGAGCCCATCTATACCCATATAAATCAGCATCCAGGTTGGAATTTAATCGCGGCCTCGAGCAAGACGTTTCCCGTTGAATATGGCTCATAACACCCCTTGTATTACTGTTTATGTAAGCAGACAGTTTTATTGTTCATGATGATATATTTTTATCGGCACTGTTGCAAATAGTCGGTGGTGATAAACTTATCATCCCCTTTTGCTGATGGAGCTGCACATGAACCCATTCAAAGGCCGGCATTTTCAGCG
>NZ_JBEYKR010000282.1:0-2187 GCF_040703535.1 Streptomyces sp. NPDC007346 | reverse complement strand
CGGGCCGCTTCGCGGCCGGGACCACCCATCAGGCGTCGATGTAGTCGGCGATGACGTCGAGCGTCGATTCGACGCTGCTGAGCTGGGTGTTGAGGTGTTTGATCCACCGTCCTTTCGGCTGGAGGGTCGCGTGGGGGATGACGACGCCGGTGATGAACCGGCGGATCTCGGTGAGCTTGGCGCGGATGACCGCGACCTCGTATGCCTGGAGCTCGGTGGTGTCGGAGCAGAACTTGTACCCGTCGGCGCGGGTCCAGATCAGGGGCGGCCAGCCCTGCTCGGCGATGATGTCGCGCAGGCAGGCCAGCCCGGACCGGGCCTGGTGGGGGGAGAGTTCGCTGGATCTGACCAGCTGGGCGAAGGTCAGACCGGCGGGGCGGGCCTCGAAGAGGACGAAGCGGATGCTGTCGGCGTGGCGCTGGGCGGCCGGTGACTTGCGTGCGGAAGCACGGGGCATCGGCTATTCACCTTGCAGCAGGCGGGCCAGCTCGCCGTCGACGTCGACCTTGCCGGTGTCGACCGCGGTCTCGATCCAGTCGAGCGTGGCCCGGACGCGGGCGACGTTCTCGTGGACCAGGACCCTCTCGTCGTCGCTGAGCTGACGGTCGCGCAGGCCGGGGACGACTCGGCCCGAGGCGGCGACGAACGCGTGGCAGGCGGTGACCAGGTCGAGGAACTCGACCGACCGGTCGATGCTGCGGACGGCTTCGGCGGCGGGGTTGGTGTCCTCGAAGTGCTCACGGGCCTGGCGGCCGCGCTCGATCTGGGCGTGGTTGACCTGGTGGCGGGCGGTGTCGTCGGACATCGCCTTGAAGGCGACGTCGGGCCTGCGGAGCAGGCCCGTGGTGACCTCGGCCGCGACGGCCTCGTCCCGGGTCAGTTCCTCGACCACCCGGACGCGTTCGGCCTGCTTGACCTGGGAGACCACCGCCGGGCGCCGCAACAGGTCGCTGGTCACCGTCGCGGCGACGTCCTCATCGCGGGTCAGTTCCTCGACCGCTCGGACCTTGTCCTCCTGCCTGACCTGGGCAACCACGGTCGGTCGCCGCAGCAGGTCGCCGGTGACGGTGGCGGCGACCGCTTCGTCCTTGGCCAGGGTGTGAATCGCGGAGACCTTCTCCTGCGGGGTGACCGGGCGCTCGACCTGACGGCCGGCTCGCCGGTTGGCCTCGTCCGGCGTCCATCGGGTCTTGCCCTGTGGCGGGGTCAGGATCGTTGCGAACCGCTCGTCCTCGTCGGTGATGCTGGCGAAGATGCGGTGGACGGTGAAGGAGACCCCGGGGACCCGGCGGTCCTTCGGCCACTTCGAGGCGGTCCAGCGGTTGCCCGACAGCGACTTGTAGGAGATGCCGATGTCCTCGGCAAGACGGAACAGCGACTCCTTGACCGTGAACAGGCTGTCGGTCCGTTCCTGACCGCCGGACTCGCGCATCGGCTCGACTTCGAGGGCGTAGTCACCGATCGTGAACTGGATGCGGGTGGTGGTCTCCACCAGCTTGCGCAGTTCAGCCACGATCTCCGCATAGCGGGCCGGGCTGACGTTGCCGACCTTGTCGGGCGTCGTGATCTCTTCGGGCATGGTCTTCACCACCCACCAGCGAGCCCGGGGCGCAGCCCATCGGCCGCGGCGAGACCCGGCCCGCATCTGCAACCGAGAGTCGGACCGAAAATCCTAAGATCACAATGAATGACCGTATTTGACCGGTAAATGAACGAAGTTGGGTTGCGGGTGCGTTCGTGTTGCGGTCACCGTGACCGTTCCACGAACGATTACTTCCGCGACCGCCAGGCCCTCGTCACGCACCGCCGCGAGCAGTAGACCGCGTTCGAACGGCGGTCCACCCCGGCCACCCAGGTGGCCCCGCACTCCGGGCACTCGGCCCGGCCGGCCCCGCTCAACTCCGCGGCCACACGCTTCCGCAACCGCTGGTCCTGCCGCCACTGCCTGCAACGACAGGCCGCCGAGCAGAACCTCGTAAGAGCCGGAGCCTCCGACGACAGCGGCCTCCCGCAGCCCTCGCAGAACCGTCTCGCGACTTCTCCGATGCCCTCGGACATCCGATCAGCCTAGGAGGCAAAGCTACCCAAATCCGAGGTTCAGACACAGGCACTGAGCTTGTTTTTTAACGTCCCCTGCTGAAGGGCCAGTTGGCCATTAGTGGGCGATGAGACAACGGTGCGGCCTTG
>NZ_JBEYKR010000281.1:0-2193 GCF_040703535.1 Streptomyces sp. NPDC007346 | reverse complement strand
GGCGCACGCCATGGCGTGCGCCATCACCCCGTCTCCCCCGGATACCACGGTCGCCCGGAACGCTACCGGGCGTTCACACCGGTGAACTACTGCCCGCCCTTTTGCACGAATGACCTCACGAAATCCTCGGCGTTCTCTTCGAGGACGTCGTCGATCTCGTCCAGCACCGAGTCGACGTCGTCGCTCAGCTTCTCCTGGCGCTCGGCAAGGTCCTCGGACGCCTGTGCGTCCTGCGTCTGCTCCTCGGTCTCCTCGGTGGAACGCGTCGCCTTCTGCTGTCCGCCGCCGGTGTCCTTGGTCGCCATGTAGCTCACCCCGCTCGTTCGAAGCAATCGAAGCTCTTGATCAGACCCTACCCACGGGGTCCGACATTTGGCCCGGTAGTTGAGTCAACGTCCGGGCCTTGGGTGATTGATTCCCAGCCCGGACCCCTTTCAGCCGCCCGACAGCACCTGGACCAGTTCCTGGGCCGTACGACAGCGGTCGAGCAGATCCTTGACGTGCTCCTTGGTGCCCCGCAGCGGCTCCAGGGTGGGCACCCGCTGGAGCGAGTCGCGGTCCGGCAGGTCGAAGATGACCGAATCCCAGGAGGCGGCCGCCACGTCGTCGGCGTACTGCTCCAGGCAGCGGCCCCGGAAGTAGGCCCTGGTGTCCTCCGGGGGCTTCGTACGGGCCCTGGTGACGTCGTCCTCGTCCAGGAGGCGCTTGATGCGCCCGCGGGCCGCCAGGCGGTTGTAGAGCCCCTTGTCGGGCCGTACGTCCGCGTACTGGAGGTCCACCAGGTGCAGCCGGGGGGCGTCCCAGTCCAGCGAGTCGCGGCGGCGGTAGCCCTCCATGAGCTCCCGCTTGGCGATCCAGTCCAGCTCCCCGGCCAGGCTCATCGGATCGGTCTCCAGCCGGTTGAGCGTGTCCTCCCAGCGGATCAGGACGTCCTTGGTCTGCTCGTCCGCGTCGGCGCCGTACCGCTCGTCGACGTATTTGCGGGCCAGCTCGAAGTACTCCATCTGGAGCTGTACAGCGGTGAGTGTCCGGCCGCTGCGGAGCGTGATCAACTGCCGCAGGTCCGGATCGTGCGAGACCTGGTGGAGCGTGCGTACGGGCTGGTCGACGGCGAGGTCGACGGTGATGAAGCCGTCCTCGATCATGGACAGCACCAGCGACGTGGTGCCGAGCTTCAGATAGGTCGAGATCTCCGACAGGTTGGCGTCGCCGATGATCACATGGAGCCGGCGGTACTTCTCGGCGTCGGAGTGCGGCTCGTCCCGGGTGTTGATGATGGGGCGCTTGAGCGTGGTCTCCAGGCCGACCTCGACCTCGAAGTAGTCGGCGCGCTGGCTGATCTGGAAGCCGTGCTCGTTGCCGTCCTGGCCGATGCCGACCCGGCCCGCGCCGGTGACGACCTGGCGGGAGACGAAGAACGGCGTGAGGTGGCGCACGATGTCCGAGAACGGGGTCTCCCGCTGCATCAGGTAGTTCTCGTGCGTGCCGTAGGAGGCGCCCTTGTTGTCGGTGTTGTTCTTGTAGAGGTGGATCGGCTGGGCGCCGGGGATGGCGGCCGCCCGCTCGGCGGCCTCGGCCATGATCCGCTCGCCGGCCTTGTCCCAGAGCACCGCGTCGAGCGGGTTGGTGATCTCCGGTGAGCTGTATTCGGGGTGCGCGTGGTCGACGTAGAGCCGGGCACCGTTGGTGAGGATCACATTGGCCAGGCCGATGTCCTCGTCGGTGAGCTGGCTGGAGTCGGCGGTCTCGCGGGCGAGGTCGAAGCCTCGCGCGTCCCGCAGCGGATTCTCCTCCTCGAAGTCCCAGCGGGCGCGGCGCGCCCGGTGCATCGCCGCCGCGTACGCGTTGACGATCTGGGACGAGGTGAGCATGGCATTGGCGTTGGGGTGGCCGGGGACGGAGATCCCGTACTCCGTCTCGATGCCCATTACTCGCCGTACGGTCATGCGGCCCTCCTTGCCCGGCGTCGGTCCCGTCCGGGAGCGACGCTCAAGTACCGCTGCTTGTCCGGTGCGTATGCGGTGCCCGTCACCGCACTGCGCGACTCGGCGGTACCGCAGAGCCTAGAGTGCCTCTGCGCCGGTGGGGAGATCAATTACGACATTGTTCCGACGTGGCCGGCATCCCCGAGGGCTCCGACGCCTGGCTCGTCGTCGGGTACGAGGCCGGGCGGGCACTCCTCGCCGATCAGCG
>NZ_JBEYKR010000280.1:0-2197 GCF_040703535.1 Streptomyces sp. NPDC007346 | reverse complement strand
CGCCCGGTTACATTCCGAACCCGGAAGCTAAGCCTTTCAGCGCCGATGGTACTGCAGGGGGGACCCTGTGGGAGAGTAGGACGCCGCCGAACAATCTTTCAAGGACCCCTGGTCCCAGCGTTCAACGCTGGGACCAGGGGTCCTTTTGTTTTGTCGAAGCGCGTCGGACGGTCGACTGCGCGAGAATGTCTGTGGTACCCGAAGACAGGAGTCACACCCATGTCCACCAACTCTCCCGACGATCGTCCGGAGCGCGAGCCGCGTCGCCGGGACGGTGGTGACCGGGGCGGTTTCCGCGGTGGTCGTGACGACCGGTCCGGTTCCGCAGCTCCTCGCCGCGACAACGACCGTGGCCCCCGCCGTGACGACAGCCGGCCGACCGGGGGCGGAACGGGTGGAGGCTTCCGCCGCGACGACCGGGACCGCGATCGTGATCGCGGGCCGCGTCGTGACGACAACCGTGGCGGTGGCTCCGGTGGCGGCTTCCGGCGGGATGACAACCGTGGTGGTGGGTTCCGGCGGGACGATGACCGGGGTGGGCGTCCCAGTGGTGGTGGGTTCGAGCGTCGTGATGATCGGCCGCGTGGGCCGCGTCGCGATGACGACCGCCCCAGCGGCGGTGGCTTCCGGCGCGACGACAACCGCGGTGGCGGCTCCGGTGGCGGCTTCCCGCGTGATGACCGTGGTGGCAAGGCCGGCGGTGGTTTCCGCCGTGACGACAGCCGGGGCGGTGGCTCTGGTGGTGGGTTCCGGCGGGATGACGACCGGGGTGGGCGCCCGAGCGGTGGTGGGTTCGAGCGTCGTGATGATCGGCCGCGTGGGCCGCGTCGCGATGACGACCGCCCCAGCGGTGGCGGTTTCCGGCGCGACGACAACCGTGGCGGCGGTTCCGGTGGCGGCTTCCCGCGTGATGACCGTGGTGGCAAGGCCGGCGGTGGTTTCCGCCGTGACGACCGGGACCGCGATCGGGATCGTGGGCCTCGTCGTGATGACGACCGTGGCGGTTACCGCGGTGGCCATCAGCGCGATGACAGCCGTGGCGGCCGCCCGAGCGGTGGTGGATTCGAGCGTCGTGATGACCGGCCGCGTGGGCCGCGTCGCGATGACGACCGCCCCAGCGGCGGCGGGTTCCGGCGCGACGACAACCGGGGCGGTGGCTCCGGTGGCGGCTTCCGCCGTGATGACCGGGGCCGTGGCGGCGACCGTGGTGGTTACCGTGGCGGGCAGCGCGACGACCGTGACCGTGGCGGATTCCGTGGCCGTGACGACCGGGACCGGGACCGTGAGCCGATCAAGCGGCTGCCCATCCCCGAGGACGTCACCGGTGACGAGATCGACAAGGACGTGCGCCAGGAGCTCATGAGCCTGCCGAAGACCCTCGCCGAGGATGTCGCGCGCAACCTCGTCATGGTGGCCCGGCTGATCGACGAGGACCCGGAGGAGGCGTACGCGTACGCCCGTATCGCTCTGCGGCTGGCCTCGCGCGTCGCCGCCGTACGGGAAGCGGCCGGGTTCGCGGCCTACGCGACGCAGAAGTACGCGGAGGCGCTCGCCGAGTTCCGGGCGTCCCGGCGGATGACCGGGTCCGTGGACCTGTGGCCCGTCATGGCGGACTGCGAGCGTGGCCTCGGTCGGCCCGAGCGGGCGATGGCCATGGCCGGTGAGCCCGAGGTGCAGAAGCTGGACAAGGCCGGCCAGGTCGAAATGCGGCTGGTGGCGGCCGGGGCGCGTCGGGACATGGGGCAGATCGATGCCGCCATCGTCACGCTGCAGGGCCCCGAGCTCGCCTCCAACTCCGTTCAGTCGTGGACGCCGCGGCTGCGTTACGCCTACGCGGACGCGCTCCTGGAGGCCGGGCGTGAGGACGAGGCCCGTGAGTGGTTCGGCAAGGCACTGGAGGCCGACAAGGACGGCTCGACCGACGCGTCGGACCGGCTGGCCGAACTGGACGGCGTGGAGTTCGTCGATGCCCTGGGTGATGCCGAGGTCGTCGAGATCGTGGACGCCGCCGAGGCCGACGGATCTGTCGTCTCCCTCGATGCCGATGCCGATGCCGATGCCGATGACGGTGACGAGGACGAGGACGACGAGCGGGACGCGGACCGGCGTGGCGATGGGGCGGACAACGTGTGGTACTGCCAGGGGTATTCGGGGCATGGCATTGCCACCAGCCACATCATGGGCGAGATCATGGCCG
>NZ_JBEYKR010000279.1:0-2250 GCF_040703535.1 Streptomyces sp. NPDC007346 | reverse complement strand
ACGCCCTGGGCGTGCTGGCCCGGCGGGGGGTGACCGTCAAGGTGCTGACGGGCGACCACCCGGGGACGGCGGCCCGCGCGTGCGCGGACCTGGGCCTGCGCACGGGAGGGGCGCGCGGGCACGGCGACGTGGTCTCGGCCGAGCTGGTGGACACGCTGTCGGACGCGGAGCTGGCGCGGGTCGCGGACCGGGCGACCGTGTTCGCGCGCTGCACCCCCGAGCACAAGGCCCGGATCGTCTCGGCGCTGCGCGCCGCCGGGCACACCACCGGGTTCCTCGGCGACGGCGTCAACGATCTGCCGGCCCTGCACGCGGCCGACGTCGGCATCTGCCCGCGCAACGCGGTCGATGTGGCGCGCGAGGCGGCGGACGTCGTGCTGGCGGAGAAGGACCTCACCGCGATCGACCGGGCGGTGCTGGCGGGGCGGCACAGCAGCGGGAACATCGCCACCTATCTGCGCATCACCCTCTCCTCCAACCTGGGCAACGTCATCGCCATGCTGACGGCCGGGCTGATGCTGCCCTTCCTCCCCATGCTCCCGGCACAGGTGCTGGTGCAGAACCTCTGCTTCGACGCGGCGCAGCTCGCCTTCGCGTTCGACCGGCCGGCCTCGTCCGCCCTGCGCCGGCCCACGGTCCTGCGCTCACGCGACTTCCTGCGCTTCATCACCGGTTTCGGGCTGCTGAACGCCGCCGCCGACCTCGCCACCTTCGGCGTGCTGGCCCTCGCCCTCCACAACGCGGCCGGAACCGACGGCGAGGCGGCGTTCCACGCCGGGTGGTTCACCGAGAACCTGCTGACCCAGGCGCTCGTGATGGTCCTGCTCCGCACCGGCCGCAGCGCCGCCGAGCGGCGGGCCGGCGGTCCTCTGCGGGCGGCGGCGGCCGGACTCGCGGTGGTCGGAGTCCTGCTCCCCGTGACCCCGCTGGGGCCGTTGCTGGGGATGAGCGCCCTGCCGCCGCTCTACTACCTGCTGCTCGGCTCGGTGCTGGGCCTGTACGCGGTGGGGCTCACGGCCGCGCGGAGGCGTTACGAGCGGCGTCATCCGGCCGGCGTCGCGTGGGGACGGGACGTACGAAAGGCCGGCGCGGAGCGCTGAGGGGGTGGCCGTCCGGCCCCCGACCCACAGTTGTACAGTTGCGCAATGCGGCAACTGTTGCCGTGTGGACGGAGAGAAGGGCGGGACCAGAATGTTGCGCAACGGCCTGGCGCCCTGGCACCTGTTGATCCTGGCTGTCGTGGTGATCGCGCTCTTCGGCTCGAAGAAGCTGCCGGACACCGCCCGCGCCCTGGGGAAGTCGATGCGCATCCTCAAGAGCGAGGCGAAGGCCATGAAGGACGAGGAAGCCCGCTGATGACACCCCGGGGACCGGCAACCCGGACCGGCCACCCGGGAGCCGTTCATTTCACGGCTTGCGCAATCCGGGAACCTTGCGGGCCGCGCGGGGCGTTCGTACCAGTAGCGGCCACATGTAGTGACAGCGACGAAACACGGACCGCGGAATCATGGATCGACCGATCAGACGCGGACCGACGGAACACTGGAGGAATTTCATGGGTGTGAGCCTGGCGAAGGGCGGAAACGTCTCCCTGTCCAAGGAGGCCCCCGGCCTGACGGCCGTGACGGTCGGCCTCGGCTGGGACGTCCGGACCACGACCGGAGCCGATCACGACCTGGACGCCAGTGCGCTGCTGTGCTCCGAGGCGGGCAAGGTCCTCTCCGACGCCCACTTCGTCTTCTACAACAACCTCAACAGCCCCGACGGTTCCGTCCGCCACACCGGTGACAACCTGACGGGCGAGGGCGAGGGCGACGACGAGTCGGTCGAGGTCGACCTGGCCTCGGTCCCCGCCGAGATCGCGAAGATCGTCTTCCCGGTCTCCATCCATGACGCCCAGAGCCGGGGGCAGAGCTTCGGCCAGGTGCGCAACGCGTTCATCCGCGTCGTGAACCGGGCGAACGGCGTGGAGCTGGCCCGCTACGACCTGAGCGAGGACGCCTCCACCGAGACCGCGATGGTCTTCGGCGAGCTGTACCGGCACGGCGCGGAGTGGAAGTTCCGGGCCGTCGGCCAGGGGTACGCCTCGGGGCTCGCCGGCATCGCGTCCGACTACGGCGTCAACGTCTGACCAGCACGTACGGTCCGCCTCGGGCGTAGGTGACGAAGGCATCTCAACGAACAGAACTGCCCGCTTCTGTGGGTCATGGCTCTCCGATTCCTCCAGTGACCGAATGTACTCCTTGACCA
>NZ_JBEYKR010000278.1:0-2441 GCF_040703535.1 Streptomyces sp. NPDC007346 | reverse complement strand
GTGCAGACGTGCTGCGCCACCCGGCGGGGACAGGTCAGACAGCGGGGGTGGGGGTGGCGGGCTCGTTGGCGAGCTTCAGCAGGACGGCGGCGTGGCAGTAGTCGGGCTGGCCCGGTTTGGGGAGCGGGCAGTAGCAGGCGAGGTTCTTGCCGCGCAGCTCGGGCAGGCCGTCGAGGAGGCGCTGCCGCGCCGTGTCGCCCTCCTCGGACTGCCACATCAGGCGGTTCCCTCGAAGCCAGTCCTGGAAGGCGCCGACAGCAGCACGGCGGGTTGCGACGATCTCGCCCGGCTGGGCGTACCCAAGCTCGTGGACCATGCCGAGGGTGAACGGGTTCCCGAAGCGGCTGGGTCGGGTGACGATCACGGTGTTGTCGGGCTTGCGCCATCCCTTGGTGCGGCGGCGCTGGATACGGGTGGGTGTGGTCATCGTGTGGGCTCCTCGGGCGCTCGGGTGCGGGTGTGGCGGCAGTTGGGGCAGAGGTCGATGAGCCGGCCGGGTGCGCGGCGGGTGGTCCACCCGTCGGGGCGGCCGTCTGCCCGGACCTGGCGGGCGGTCCGGGACGTGAACCGGGCGCTGATCGCGGCGCTGTGCGGGCAGTCGTCGCGGCCGGTGGGCCCGTCGCAGGAGACCTCGACGCCGATCGGGTGGGCGGTCACTGGGGTTCCTCGCACTCGTGGTCCTCGTCCGGCTGGAAGCCGTCCTCCTCGTTCCACCAGCCGTCTCCGGATGCCCCGCAGTTGCCGCATTCCCATCGCCCGGCGAGGCTGATCCCGGTGTATCCGTGGTCGGTCACGGGCGCTCCTCGGGTACGGCAGGGGCGGCGGGGGTGGCCACGGGCAGGTCCGGGCGGACGTCCTTCAGCTCGTCGACGGTGATGCCCCCGTAGTCGCTGCGCATCGCGGTGAATTGGGCCCCGCAGCCCCCGCCCGGCTTGGGCGTCCACCCGGAGATGTCGGTGTGGTGGGTGCGCTGGGGCAGGGTGGGCTTTCCGCAGCCGTCGCAGTAGGAGTCGTTTCGGTTGATGACGAGGGTGGCGGTCAGCTCCGCCTCGCCCTCGGTGGTCTGCTGCACCCCGGCGGCAGCGTCGTCGGCCAGACGGCGGAGGAGCCTGCTGGCCCAGCGGGCACCGTTGTCGAACAGGTCGACGTACTCGTCGGGGAACTCCGTGTTGTCCACGGCCTCGGCGGCCTCGCGGAGGACTTCAGCTCGGTGGGTGGCGAACTTCTCAGCCAGGATTCGGCCGTACTGGTCGCGGTCCAAATGCGGCGGGCAGATACGGCGGATCATCTCGACGGCATCGTTTCGAGCACTCATGATCAGGCAACCTCTCCGACAGCTTGGGCTCGTAGCCGGGCAGTGCGCCGACGGTCGCCAGCACGTTTGCAGGTCCGGCACTTCCTGCTTCCATCCGGCCGGATGAGCGTGTTCTCGGCAGTGAACTCATGGCCGTTCACGCAGCGAGTCTTAGCTGCGCATATAGCGGATGGACTCGTGCCACGAAGGACGTTCTCCTTGTGCGTCACGGCTTCCAGGTGTCCGGGAGCGACGCAGGAACGATTGCGACAGAGGTGATCCAGCTCGGTCCCGGCGGGGATGGCATCGGCCCCGTTGGCCCACACGAAGGCCCAGCGGTGAGCCAGCCCCAGGTTGCCGAAGCGGCCGTACCCCTTGTTGTCCCTCGGGCCGTGCCATTCGACGCACGGAGCGCCGTTGAACATCCGGTCAGTGAGGAACGCCCGGCTCCAGAAGCCCTCAGGGGTTGACTTAAAACGTCGGCTCATGGTCAGCCCCGCCCGCTCTCGGCGGCCCGGTCGGCAGGCGCGGGCGGGGCGGAGTGCGTGTGCTCGGCGATCACGGCGGCCCGGTACTCGTCGATGATGTGCTGCCGCACCTGCGCGTGCTGAGTGCCCTTCGTGAGCGCGTCGTACAGGACGTGCTCGGCCTCGACCCGCTTCGCGGCGAGGGCTTGGTCGGTGGGGCAGCCGCAGCCCCAGTTGTGCGTCTCCGGCGTCGGGCACGGCGCGCCCTCGGCCGCACTGGTGCCGAGGAGCTGCCGGGCCACCGCCAGGGCAGGCGCAGGCAGCACGGACAGGACCGCGTCAGCGATCACCTCGGGCGTACCCCAAACCTCGGTGAGGACGCCGTGGGCGTACACAACGGGCTGCATGCGGCGGGTCGCGCACTCGGTCTCGGTGCTGTCGCAGTCGCCCTTGCAGGCCGCACGGCGGAGCGTCTCGGCGGTCAGGGCGCGCAGCAGGTCGGCGGGGCGGTCAGAGGCGGGGGTGGGGTCGGGCATCAGAGACTCCAGGTGAGTGCAGGTACGGTTGGTGGGCCGGCTGCCCCCGGGCGTTGACCACGATGGCCACGTCCTTGTGGTTCTTGGCCGCTGAGCGAACCATGGTCGGGCCGCCGATGTCGATGTTCTCGATGGCGGTCGGCA
>NZ_JBEYKR010000277.1:0-2509 GCF_040703535.1 Streptomyces sp. NPDC007346 | reverse complement strand
CCCGCCGGCGCGCCCCCCCCCCGGGGGGGGGGGCGGCCGGCCCGGGGGGGGTGCGGTCGGCGGTGGTGGTGCCGGTTCCGTGGCCGGGGCGGCCGGGGTGGCCGGTTGCGGTGTGGCCGGGGCGGCCTGGGTCGCCGGGGCGGCCGGTGGCGGTGTGGCGGGCCACGGCGGTGGGGAGGGCGGCGGGTTCGGCCGCCTCCGGTTCGTCGCGGAAGAGGAGGTGTACGGGGATGGCGGCGGTGGACTCGTTGGCGATGACGGAGTGGCGGCGGGGGCGGGGCGGGGGGTGCGGGGCCGGTACGGAGAAGGTGGCGGAGGTGGCGCGGGCGCCGGGGGCCAGGTCGAGGACGAGGTCCGGCTCGGTGTCGGGGCCGGTCTCGGGGCCGGTGTCGGGGGGCGGGGCGGAGGAGGCGACCGGGCCTGTGCCCGCGCCCGGCCTCGGGCCTGTGCCCTTGTTGTCGTCCCCGGCCGTGCCCTTGCCCGTCCCCGTGCCCGTGTCCTTGTTCTTGTCCGTCCGCGCGTCGGGGGTGGGGGCCGGGCGGGGCCCTGCCTCTTCGCCGTAAGCGGGGAGCGGGGTCCACTCCGCCGAGGGGTCCGTCCTCAAACGCCGGACGGGCTGGAAGTGCGGGGGGTCGTCCGGGGGCGAGGCGGGCTCGGGGTCCGTGGAACGCTCCGGGCCAGCGGACCGGAAGTACGGGAGGCCGTCCAGGCGCGAGGCGGACTCGGAGTCCGAAGAACGCTCCGGGCCAGCGGACCGGAAGTACGGGAGGCGATCCAAGCGCGAGGCGGACTCGGAGTCCGAAGAACGCTCCGGGCCAGCGGACCGGAAGTGCGGGAGGCGATCCAGGCGCGAGGCGGACTCGGAGTCCGTAGAACCCTCCGGGCCAGCGGGCCGGAAGTGCGGGAGGCGGTCCAGGGGCGGGGTGCCGCCCGTGCGGCCCGGGTGGTGCAGGCTGACCGGCTCGAGCGCGCCCGGCCGCCCCGGCGGGGCCGCCGCGTCCGCCTCCCCCACCGCCGGATCGTCCTTCGGACGGAACAGCGGCGGCGGAGCAGGGTGGTCCGGCTGGTGCAGGGCCACGCCGTCCACCAACGGCATCGGGGTCTCGCCGCCGGGGAGGCGGCCGTCGTGGTCTGTCAGGGGGCGGGGCTTCTGGTCTGGGGTCACCGGTTCCCGGTTCCTTTCCGTCATCCGTCATCCGTCGGGTCCGTCAGGCCCGGCCCGTCAGGTCCGTCAGGTCCGTCAGGCCTAGCAGGCCCAGCAGGCCCGGCAGGCCCATCGGGTCCAGCAAGCCCACCGGGTCCGTCAGGCCCGGCAGGCCAACAGACCCAGCAGGCCCGCGAGTCCTCACGCCCTCAGACCCTCAGGCCCTCCGGCCCATCGGGTCCGTCAGGCGAAGAGCCGGCGCCAGGTCTCCGGCCCCGGGTATCCGTCGGCCTCGCCGCCGCGCCAGCCCTGGGCCAGCTGGAACGCCTCGACATTGCGGCGGTCCGCCTCGGTCCAGCGCGGGTCGGGGCCCGACACGTAGTGCTTGCCGTATCCCTTCTTCACCAACTGTCTGCCGAGCCGGTCGACATGGCTGTTCGACTGACCCGGCTGGAAATAGCCGCGCCCCGGGAAGATCACCGCGGTGTTCGGGCTGCCGCCCGTGGTCGCGGCCGGGATGTCGCGGCCGGCTCCCGTGGTCAGCAGGCGCCAGGTGTCCGGGCCGGGGATGCCGTCCGCCTCCGCGCCCTTCCACCCCTGGGCCTGCTGGAACGCCTGCGTGGCCCGCCGGTCGGCCTCGCCCCACACGGGGCCGGGCCCGACCGCGTAGAACCGCTTGCCGCCGCGCGCGACCAGCATCTCGCCGAGCCGGGTGACATGGGCGTTGTTCGCGCCGGGGCCGAACTGGCCGGCGCCGGGGAAGGCCGTGGAGGAGCCCGAACCGGGCGAGCCGCCGGTGACGCCGTTGTAGCGGTAGGCGACGTAACGGTCGGAGTTGCTCCAGTACGCCATGGGCGTCGACTGCCTCCCCGTCTGCGGGCGCGCCTGCTCGTAGGCGATGTAGTGGGTGCGCGTGTAGTCGGTCCAGCCGCCGAAGATCGTGACGTGGGAGCCCTGGGAGGGGTCGGCGGGGTTGTGGAAGAGCAGCATGTCGCCGGGCTGGAGGTCGGCGCGGGCGATCCGGGTCGCGTAGCTCGCGAGGCTGCCGGTCCATTCGTTGGTGCCGAGGTTCCAGGCCATCGACACATAGCCGGAGCAGTCCTGGCGGTACCCGTCCGACCAGTGCTTCTCCATGCTGTACGGGACCTTCGCGTCGACCCACCTCCTGGCCCGGTCGATGATCTCGGCCCGGGTGGTCTTCCGCACGACCGCGCTGTCGGACGGCGGCCCGGAGGCGCCGGAGCCCTTCAGCGGGCCCCGCTCGCCCTGGTGCGCATTCTGGAGCGGGTGGCGCAGCCGGCGTTCAGCCTTGAAGTCATCCCCGGCATCAGCAGCGTCCAGGCCCTGGCGGCCGCTCACCGCATT
>NZ_JBEYKR010000276.1:0-2558 GCF_040703535.1 Streptomyces sp. NPDC007346 | reverse complement strand
TTGGCCAGGTCGGCATGGCTGAGGGGGTATTTTTCGACGCTGACGAAATGCAGGCGTGCCCCGGCCGGTGCACAGTCGGCGAACACCTGCCAGGCCGCGGGTGACACGTGCTGGGCGGAGTACGGGAGCTGCGGCGAAATCCCTGCGGAATCACCCCCGTAGGGCAACACTGGGACCGGACCGACTGATACGGGGGCGGCCGTGAGCCTCTCATCCCGCCGCAGGACACCCGACTCGACACAGCGAAAGAACCCATCCATGTGCCAGCACCAGCCACCCTGCCCCACCGCCGACTCCCCCGACCGGGAGGCGGCCCGCCTGACGGCCCACCACCCGGAACAGGGCTGGAGCCTCCTGTGCAACGGTGTCCTGCTCTTCGAGGACACCGGCGAGCTGCTGCCGGACGGGCAGATCATCGCTCCGCACCGTCCGTTGGCGGCCGACCGCGTGGTGAAGGCCGCCTGAGACGCACGTACGGACAAGGCTGTACGGAGAAGGGGCCGGCCCGGGGAGAATCCCCGCACCGGCCCCGACGCATACCGCCCTTGACGGGTCAGTTGTCGTACTCCTCCAGCGGCGGGCAGGAGCAGACCAGGTTGCGGTCGCCGAAGGCACCGTCGATACGGCGGACCGGCGGCCAGTACTTGTCCGCGGCCGACACCCCGGACGGGAAGACGGCCTCCTCACGGCTGTAGCCGTGGTCCCAGTCGCCGCCGAGCGCGGCCGCGGTGTGCGGGGCGTTGGTCAGCGGGTTGTCGTCCGCGCTCCACTCGCCGGAGGCGACCTTCTCGATCTCGGCACGGATCGCGATCATCGTGTCGCAGAACCGGTCGAGCTCGGCCAGGTCCTCGCTCTCGGTCGGCTCGATCATCAGCGTGCCGGCCACCGGGAACGACATGGTCGGCGAGTGGAAGCCGTAGTCGATCAGGCGCTTGGCCACGTCGTCGATGGAGACGCCGGTCGTCTTGGAGATCGGCCGCAGGTCGACGATGCACTCGTGCGCGACCAGTCCGGCCGGGCCGTTGTACAGGATCGGGAAGTGCGGCTCCAGGCGCTTGGCGATGTAGTTGGCGGCCAGCACGGCGACCTGCGTGGCGCGCTTGAGCCCCTCGCCGCCCATCAGGCGGACGTACGCCCACGAGATCGGCAGGATGCCCGCCGAGCCCCACGGGGCGGCCGAGATCGGGCCCACACCGGTCTCCGGGCCCGCGGCGGGCTGGAGCGGGTGGTTGGGGAGGTACGGGGCGAGGTGGGCGCGGACGCCGACCGGGCCGACGCCGGGGCCGCCGCCGCCGTGCGGGATGCAGAAGGTCTTGTGCAGGTTCAGGTGCGAGACGTCGCCGCCGAACTTGCCGGGCTTGGCGAGCCCGACCAGCGCGTTGAGGTTGGCGCCGTCGACGTAGACCTGGCCGCCCGCGTCGTGCACCTCGCCGCAGATGTCGGCGACGTGCTCCTCGAAGACCCCGTGCGTGGAGGGGTAGGTGATCATCAGCACGGCCAGCTCGTCGCGGTACTGCTCGATCTTGGCCCGCAGGTCCGCGATGTCGACCTCGCCGTCGTCGGCGGTCTTCACCACGACGACCTTCATGCCCGCCATGACCGCGCTCGCGGCGTTGGTGCCGTGCGCGGACGAGGGGATCAGGCAGACGGTGCGCTGCTCGTCACCGTTGGCCCGGTGGTAGGCGCGGACGGCCAGCAGGCCCGCGAACTCGCCCTGGGAGCCGGCGTTGGGCTGGATGGAGACGGCGTCGTAACCGGTGACCTCGGCCAGGCGCTCCTCCAGCTCACGGATGAGCGTGAGGAAGCCCTGCGCCTGCTCGGCCGGGGCGAAGGGGTGCAGCGCGCCGAACTCGGGCCAGGTGATCGACTCCATCTCGGCGGTCGCGTTCAGCTTCATGGTGCAGGAGCCGAGCGGGATCATGCCGCGGTCCAGCGCGTAGTCACGGTCGGCGAGCTTGCGCAGGTAGCGCAGCATCGCGGTCTCGGAGCGGTGCTGGTGGAAGACCGGGTGGGTCAGGATGTCGTCGGAGCGCAGCAGCGCCTCGGGCAGGGCGTCGGCGGCCGAGCCGTCCAGCGCCTCGATGTCGGCGTCGGCCCCGAAGGCGGCCCAGACGGCGGCGATCTGGGCCCGGGTGGTGGTCTCGTCGCAGGCGATGGAGACGTGGTCGGCGTCGACGCGGCGGAGGTTGACCCCGCGCTCCCGGGCGTCCGCGACGATCTCCGCGGCCTTGCCGGGCACCTTGACGGTCAGGGTGTCGAAGAAGGCTCCGTGCACGACCTCGGCGCCGGAGGCGCGCAGGCCCTCGGCGAGGATCGTGGCGTAGCGGTGGGTGCGCCGGGCGATCGTGCGCAGCCCGTCGGGGCCGTGGTAGACGGCGTACATCCCGGCCATGACGGCGAGCAGCACCTGCGCCGTACAGATGTTGCTGGTGGCCTTCTCGCGGCGGATGTGCTGCTCGCGGGTCGGGCCGATGGTCGAGCCGCAGCCCATGTCGCTGCGCACCACGAAGCTCTGCACCGGCACTTCCTCGGCCATGCACAGGTGGCGGAAGAAACCG
>NZ_JBEYKR010000275.1:0-2641 GCF_040703535.1 Streptomyces sp. NPDC007346 | reverse complement strand
GGGGCTCCGGGCGTGTTCGACGAGGTCGCGCGACACGGCCCCCGGCCACCCGGCACAATGCAGGCGAAGGGGATCACCACGCCCCGGTAAGAACGTGCTCATCGGCATCGCGAGCACGGCCAGCACAGCCAGTACGAGAAGGCGAGTCGGTTAAACCGTGACGACGTCCATCGAAGGCAGGATCGCCGAGGAGCTCGGCGTACGTGAGCGACAGGTCAGGGCGGCCGTCGAGCTGCTCGACGGCGGTTCCACCGTGCCGTTCATCGCGCGCTACCGCAAGGAGGCGACCGAATCGCTCGACGACGCGCAGCTGCGCACGCTCGAGGAGCGGCTGCGGTATCTGCGGGAGCTGGAGGAGCGGCGTACGTCGATCCTCGAATCCGTCCGCGAGCAGGGCAAGCTCGACGCCGCGCTGGAGGCCGCGATCCGGGGTGCCGAGACCAAGGCGCGCCTGGAGGACATCTACCTGCCGTTCAAGCCGAAGCGGCGGACCAAGGCCCAGATCGCCCGGGAGGCGGGGCTCGAACCGCTGGCGGACGGTCTGCTGACCGACCCGTCGGTCGATCCGCTCGCCGCCGCCGCCGCGTTCGTCGACGGTGACAAGGGGGTGGCGGACGCGGCTGCCGCGCTGGAGGGCGCGCGCTCCATCCTCACCGAGCGGTTCTCCGAGGACGCCGACCTGACGGGTGAGCTGCGCGAGCGCATGTGGACCCGGGGCCGGCTGGCGGCGAAGGTGCGCGAGGGCCAGGAGGAGGCGGGCGCCAAGTTCGCCGACTACTTCGACTTCGCTGAGCCGTTCACCGCGCTGCCCTCGCACCGGGTGCTCGCCATGCTGCGCGGCGAGAAGGAGAACGTGCTCGATCTGGTCCTGGAGCCGGAGGAGCCGGAGGCCGCCGAGCGGCCGGGCCCCTCCACGTACGAGAACATGATCGCCCGCCGCTTCGAGATCGCCGACCGGGGCCGTCCGGGCGACAAGTGGCTGGCGGACACGGTGCGTTGGGCGTGGCGGACCCGGATCCAGGTGCACCTGGGCATCGACCTGCGGCTGCGGCTGCGCACGGCGGCCGAGGACGAGGCGGTACGGGTCTTCGCCTCCAACCTGCGTGATCTGCTGCTCGCCGCCCCGGCCGGGACGCGCGCCACCCTCGGTCTGGACCCCGGCTTCCGTACGGGGGTGAAGGTCGCCGTCGTCGACGCCACCGGCAAGGTGGTGGCCACCGATGTGATCCACCCGCACGTGCCCGCCAACAAGTGGGACCAGGCGCTGGCGACCCTCGCGCGCCTGGCGAAGGAGCACGCGGTCGACCTGGTCGCGATCGGCAACGGCACGGCGTCCCGCGAGACGGACAAGCTCGCCGGTGAACTGATCGACAAGCACCCGGAGTTGAAGCTCACCAAGGTGATGGTCTCGGAGGCGGGCGCCTCGGTGTACTCCGCCTCCGCCTTCGCCTCGCAGGAACTGCCCGACATGGACGTGTCGTTGCGCGGGGCGGTCTCGATCGCGCGGCGGCTCCAGGACCCGCTGGCCGAGCTGGTGAAGATCGACCCGAAGTCGATCGGCGTCGGCCAGTACCAGCACGACCTGTCCGAGGTGAAGCTCTCGCGCTCGCTCGACGCGGTCGTCGAGGACTGTGTGAACGGTGTCGGTGTGGACGTCAACACCGCGTCCGCGCCCCTGCTTTCACGGGTCTCGGGGATCAGCTCGGGGCTCGCCGAGAACATCGTGGCGCACCGCGACACCAACGGCCCCTTCCGCACCCGCAAGGCGCTCAAGGACGTGGCGCGGCTGGGCCCGAAGGCGTACGAGCAGTGCGCGGGCTTCCTGCGGATCCGGGGCGGCGACGACCCGCTGGACGGCTCCAGCGTGCACCCCGAGGCCTACCCGGTGGTGCGGCGGATGGGGAAGACCGCGGGCGGCGAGGTCGCCTCCCTGATCGGGAACGCGGAGGCTCTGCGGTCGCTGCGCGCGGCGGACTTCGTGGACGACATGTTCGGTCTGCCGACCGTGACGGACATCCTCAAGGAGCTGGAGAAGCCGGGGCGCGACCCGCGGCCCGCCTTCCGCACGGCGACCTTCAAGGAGGGCGTCGAGAAGCTCGGCGACCTGGAGCCCGGCATGGTGCTGGAGGGCGTCGTGACGAATGTGGCCGCGTTCGGCGCGTTCGTCGACATCGGCGTCCACCAGGACGGTCTGGTGCATGTGTCGGCGCTGTCGAAGACGTTCGTGAAGGACCCGCGCGACGTCGTGAAGCCCGGGGACATCGTGAAGGTCAAGGTGATGGACGTCGACATCCCGCGCAAGCGGATCTCGCTGTCGCTGCGGCTGGACGACGAGCCGGGCGCGGGCGGCGGCTCCGGCGGCGGGCAGCAGGGGCGCGGTGAGCGGGGCGCCCGCCCGCCGAAGCAGCGGCAGGGGCAGGGCGGCCAGGGCTCCGGTGGCGGGCAGGGCCGTCAGGGCGGCGGCCGCGACCGGCGCGGCGGCTCCCGGCAGGGGCAGGGCGCACCGGCTCCGGCGAACAGCGCGATGGCCGACGCGCTGCGGCGGGCCGGGCTGACCGACCCGAAGCAGGGCGGCCGGGGGCGCTGACCCCCGGTGGTCCTGGGGGCGGGCCGCCGCGTGCGGCCCGCCCCCGCCCCCGGA
>NZ_JBEYKR010000274.1:0-2780 GCF_040703535.1 Streptomyces sp. NPDC007346 | reverse complement strand
GATCCGCAGGCGTCCGCCGGAGTCGATGTCGGCCGGGGGCGGCGCCTCGTCCCCGGCGCTGAGCACGGCCCGCGCCCCCAACCGCGTACGAGAACAGCTCAGGGCGCCGGGAACCCCACCGGCCAGGTGTGCACCGGCTCCCCGGCGTGCATCAGCTCGGCGTAGCGCCGCGTGGTCGCCGCCAGCGCCGCCTCCCGGCCGAGCCCTGCCTCCAGCGCCCGGCGGTAGGTGGCGACCTGCCAGGAGGCCCCGTTGACCCGCCGCTTGCAGCGCTCCTCGATGACGCCGAGGTAGCGGTCCCGGTCGGCGGGCTCGATGTGCCAGGCGTCAAGGCCGGCCGCGGCCAGCGGCAGCAGCTCCTCCCGTACGAGCTGTACGGCGGGGACCTTGGCCAGCCCGCCGGAGCGGCCCGGACGCGGCCAGAGCAGCTCGGCCTCGATGCCGCGGCGGCAGGCCTCGGTGAAGTTCTCCGCAGCGGCCTCGAACGGGAGCCTGCTCCACACCGGCCGGGACTCCTCGGCGAGCGCCCGTACGAGCCCGTAGTAGAACGCGGAGTTGGCGATCACGTCGGTGACGGTCGGCCCGGCCGGCAGGACCCGGTTCTCCACCCGCAGGTGCGGGACGCCGTCGACCGTCCCGTACACCGGGCGGTTCCAGCGGTAGACCGTCCCGTTGTGCAGGACCAGCTCGGCCAGTTCCGGCACTCCGCCCTCGTCGAGGACCCGCAGCGGCTCCTCGTCCTCGCAGATCGGCAGCAGCGGCGGGAAGTAGCGCAGGTTCTCCTCGAAGAGCTCGTACGCGGAGGTGATCCACCGCTCCCCGAACCACGTCCTGGGCCGCACCCCCTGGTTCGCCAGCTCCGGCGGCCGTACGTCGGTGGCCTGCTGGAACAGCGGGGGCCTCGACTCCCGCCAGAGCTCCTTGCCGAAGAGGAACGGGGCGTTGGCGCCGAGCGCGATCTGGACGGAGGCGATCGCCTGGGCCGCGTTCCACACGTCGGCGAACCGGTCGGGCGTCACCTGGAGATGCAACTGGACCGACGTGCAGGCCGATTCGGGGGCGATCGAGGGCGAGGAGGACACCAGATGGTCGACGCCTTCGATATCCAGGGCGAAATCCTCCCCCCGGGCCGCCGCCATTTGGTCGTTGAGCAGGGTGTAGCGGTCCACGTCCGAGAGATTCGCCGAGACCACGTCGTGCTCGCCGAGCGTGGGCAGGATTCCGATCATGACGATCCCCGCGTCCACCTCACCGGCCTTGCGGTGCGCATAGGCGAGACCCGTCCGCAACTCCTCCGAGAGCTGATCGAATACCCGGCCGCCGAGCCGGTGCGGAACGATATTTACTTCCAGGTTGAACATCCCGAGTTCGGTCTGGAAATCGCGGCTCGCGATGCGCTGGAGCACTTCCTGATTCATCATCCGCGGCATGCCGTCCGGGCCCGCGAGATTCAGCTCTATCTCCAGCCCCATCAGGTTTCTGGGACGGTCGAACCTCCGCTCCGCCAGGAGTCTGCCCAGCCCCTCCAGGCACTGGTTGAGCTTGGTGCGGTATGCCTGCCGATCGGACAGGTCAACGGCTCCCGCCACGACCTTCTCCCCCATCGAGGGGTCCCTCCTCCAGTGGTCGGCCCGCTGACCGGACCGCTCGCATCACGATCGATAATGCCCAGTGGGAGTGATCCGTAACGCCCCACAGGCCCCCGGAAACCCGCTAGGCTGGATGAAGGAGACCTGAGGCACATTCCTGTGGCATCCGGTGAGCAGCATTTTCACCCGGAGAGCGCGCGACGGAACACCGACGAGTTTCGGCCGACCGCTCCGCCGAAAGAGGCGCAGGCAGGAGCTGAAAGCGGCCGATCAAATCACCGGAAAACCCACATTTTGAAGTCCGGATGTCGCCTTGCGCGAAATGTCCCCGGCAGCTAGCGGAAACACTGAGTGAACACGCGTCGTATAAACTCCGCCTGACGAGGCAGAGAGTTGACGCAACCGGCCCGTCATCGGCCTCCTCCGGCCCCGCATGCCGACACCGCCGTCTGCACCCGCCCACGCATCACCGTGTCTCCAAGTGAGAGGCGACCCACTATGCCGCTGCATGTCCCCTCGGCTCCCGCGCCCGCCCTGCGCAGCGTTCTCGCAGCCCTCGGTTCTCCCACCGCGGTCCGCGAGGCGCGCACCTCCGCCCTCCGGTCCGTCCAGGGACCGCTCAGCCCCGAACTTCCGCTCCCCGTACACGTTCTGGACCGGATCGCTCCGACCGGGACCGCACCTCGAACCCGCCTGGCGGCCTGGCGCTTCCTGATCCGGAGCGAGGGCCGCGCCATCGCCGCGGCGGACACCATGCTCACGCCGGACGGCTGGAGCTTCTCGCACTTCTTCGAGGGCCCCTACCTCGCCTCGACGGAGCTCGCGGTCCGTCAGGCGGAGGCCTCGCCCACGGCGTACCAGGCGAGACTTCTCTCCATCCCCGAGCTGTACATGCTCACCCTCTGGCTGCACGACAGCACCGAGGACGACGCCTCCGACGACGCCGGCGGTGTGCTCGCCCCGGCCGACGTCCTGGTGCCCCTGGCGCCGGCGCCGCCGGGCATCGCCGCGCACCGGCCGCGCCGGGTCGCCGATCTGCTGCCCGTCATGACCCTGCGCGTGGGCCCCGGCCCGCTGCTCAGCTCCGCCTGACCGGCCGCCGAGGAGAACGGGCCCCCGCGGTGACCCACACGCCCGGTGGCGGAACGGGTCCCCGCGGGGGCTCTGTACAACCCACACGGACTAGCCCGG
>NZ_JBEYKR010000273.1:0-2925 GCF_040703535.1 Streptomyces sp. NPDC007346 | reverse complement strand
CGATGCGCCGGGCCTTGACCAGCAGGCTGCGGCTGGCGCCCAGTGCCCGCAGCAGCGCACCCTGGTGGATGCGCTCGTCCAGGGTGGCCTGCACCGGTCCGGCGACCGCGGCGCGGACCGCTATCTCGCCGACATCCAGGAGTGCCTGGCGCAGCTGCGGGCCGGGCAGAGCTACGAGGTCTGCCTCACCGACACCCTGGGACTGCCCGGCGACCCGGACGGCCTGGAGGTCCACAGTCGGCTGCGCCGCCTCAACCCGGCGCCGTACGGGGCGTATCTGCGGCTGGGCGAGGTGGAGGCCGCCTGCTCCTCTCCCGAGCGCTTCCTGCGCATCACCCCCGGCGGCACCGTGGAGTCCAAGCCCATCAAGGGCACCGCGCCCCGGGAGAAGGACCCCGAGGCGGACGTCCGCGCCCGTCGGGCGCTCGCCGAGGACGCCAAGGCCCGCGCCGAGAATCTGATGATCGTCGACCTGCTCCGCAACGACCTGGGGCGGGTCTGCGAGGTCGGCAGCGTCCACGTGCCCCGGATGATGCACGTGGAGTCCTACGCCACGGTGCATCAGTTGGTCTCGACGGTCCGTGGCCGGCTCGCCCCGGCGGCCGACCCGGTGACCTGCGTTCGCGCCTGCTTCCCCGGCGGCTCGATGACCGGGGCGCCCAAGTTGCGCACCATGGAGATCATCGACCGCCTGGAGGGCCGTCCACGCGGGCTGTACTCCGGCTCCATCGGCTACTTCGGCCTGTCCGGTGGTGCCGATCTGAACATCGTCATCCGCACCGCGGTCCGCACCGGGGGCCGTTGGAGCGTCGGCGCGGGCGGGGCGATCGTGCTGGACTCCGATCCGCACGCCGAGCTGGAGGAGATGCGCCTCAAGGCCCGCGCGCCCGTACGGGCCGTACTCGCCGCTGCGTCGCCGTCCGGACCCGAACCGCCCGAGGCCCCGCAGCCCGAGGCCCCCACCGCGGGGCCCCCACCGAACGTGTCCGCTCCCGTCCCGGCACACCACCGGATGTGAACCGGCCCAAGGGAGCCGCGGCACCCGTCCCGAGGGACGGTCCCTCACCTCAGTTCCGACAGCACGACACCTCACTACCGTCCACGACACCTCACGACACCTCACGACACGAAGGATCTCTCATGATCGAAAGCCGTCTGCTCGACATCCTCGCCTGCCCCGTCTGCAAGACCCGGCTCGGCCTCGACGCGGCGGGCACCACGATGACCTGCACGGACGGGGAGTGCGGTCGCACCTACCGGGTGGTCGACGGCATTCCGCTGCTCCTGGTCAGCGAGGAACCCGACGTAACCACGCCGGCCGGCTGAGACCGGCCACGGGGCACCGAGCACCGATACCGAAACCGGCGAGCGAGGGCGAGGACTGCGTGACGACGGGGGACACCACGCCGAAGGACGGGCGCACCCGCAACAGACATCCACGGGGGCTCCTCACGCTGTGGAACGTCGAGATGTGGGAGCGGTTCAGCTTCTACGGCATGCGGGCGATCCTCGTCCTCTTCCTCGCCGCGCCGGAGGACCAGGGCGGGCTCGGGCTCACCCCGCATATCGCTGCGGCGATCTTCGGCATCTACGGCGCGCTGGTCAACCTGCTGGCCCTGCCCGGCGGTTGGCTGGCCGACCGGCTCTGGGGCTCGTACCGGGCGGTGCTGTGGGGCGGCGTGGTGATCACCGCGGGACACTGCACCCTCGCCCTGCCGGCCGGCTCCGCCGCCACCTACCTCGGGCTGCTGCTGGTCGCCACCGGCACCGGCATGCTGAAGCCGAGCATCTCCACCATGGTGGGCCGGCTCTACGACCGGGAGCAGGACGCCACCGCGCGGGACGCCTCCCGGCGCGACGCCGGCTTCTCCCTCTTCTACATGGGGATCAGCGTCGGCGCCTTCGCCGCCCCGCTGATCACCGGCTACCTCGGCGAACGGATCGACTGGCACGCCGGGTTCGGCGCCGCGGCGGTCGGCATGCTGATCGGCCTGCTCGTCTGCGTACGCGGCGGTCGACGGCTGCCCGCGGAGACCCGTGAGCGGGTGCGGACCGCCGAACCCGCCGAGCTGCGGCGGATGCTGGGGCTCTGCGCGGCGGCGGTGGCCTTCGTCGCGCTGCTCTGCCTGGGTCTGGTGGCGCTGTGGGGCATGTCGTTCACCAAGGGCGTCATCCAGGCCATCACGGCGCTGACGATCCTGGTTCCGTTGGTCTACTTCGTCACCATGTTCCGCACGGCGGGCCTGGACCGGGTCGACCGCAGCCGGCTGCGCGCGTACATCTGGATCTTCCTGGCGGCCAGTATGTTCTGGATGATCGCCGAGCAGGGCGGCTCGCTGGTCAGCCTCTTCGCCCGGGACCACGTGGACCGCTACCTCTTCGGCTGGGAGTTCCCCACCAGCTGGTTCCAGTCGCTCGGGCCCTTCTACAGCATCCTGCTGGCGGGCGGGTTCGCGGCGCTGTGGATACGGATGGGCACCCGGCAGCCCAGCACCGCCGCCAAGTTCGCCATCGGCCTCGGCGGGCTGGGGGTGGCGACGCTGATCATGGCCGGTGCCGGTATGGCGGCGGCGGGCGGCGAGCGCGTCTCCCCGATGTGGCTGCTGGTGGCGTTCCTGGTGCAGATCATGGCCGAGATGTGTCTGAGCCCCACCGGGCTGAGCGTCACCACCCGACTGGCTCCGCCCCGGTTCGCCAACCAGTTGATGAGCCTGTGGTTCCTCTCGGTGGCGATGGGCAGCGCGCTCAGCTCCCAGGTGGTGCAGTTGGGCACGGTCTGGTCACCCGGCACCTACTTCGCCGTGCTCGGCTGTGCCGCGCTGGTCTGCGCGCCGAACTGGCGGCGCGTGGCCGTCGCGGCTTCAGCGAGCGCCTCACCCAGCTGGACCTGCAGCCGACCCAGGCGATGGTGCAGCGCTTCATGGA
>NZ_JBEYKR010000272.1:0-3097 GCF_040703535.1 Streptomyces sp. NPDC007346 | reverse complement strand
GCCCGGTCCGGGCATCCGCAGCCGGTCGGCGTATTACAGGTATTGGCCGGTATTGGCCACTGTGTCGATGGAGCGCCCGGTGTCCGCGCCCTGCTTTCCGGTGACGAGCGTGCGGATGAAGACGATCCGCTCACCCTTCTTACCGGAAATCCTGGCCCAGTCGTCCGGGTTGGTGGTGTTGGGCAGGTCCTCGTTCTCCTTGAACTCATCCACACATGCCTGGAGGAGGTGGGAGACGCGCAGACCCTTCTGTCCTTGTTCGAGGAATGCCTTGATGGCCATCTTCTTTGCCCGGTCGACGATGTTCTGAATCATCGCGCCGGAGTTGAAGTCCTTGAAGTACAGGACTTCCTTGTCGCCGTTGGCGTACGTGACCTCCAGGAAGCGGTTCTCCTCGGACTCCGTGTACATCCGCTCCACGACGGACTGGATCATGGCGTAGGCGGCGGCCGGCCGGGAGCCGGTGTGCTCGGCCAGATCGTCCGCGTGCAGCGGGAGCGACGGGGTCAGGTACTTCGCGAAGATGTCCTTCGCGGCCTCGGCGTCCGGACGCTCGATCTTGATCTTCACATCGAGTCGGCCGGGCCGCAGGATGGCGGGGTCGATCATGTCCTCGCGGTTGGAGGCGCCGATGACGATGACGTTCTCCAGGCCCTCCACACCGTCGATCTCGGCGAGCAGCTGCGGGACGATGGTGTTCTCCACGTCCGAGCTGACGCCGCTGCCACGGGTGCGGAAGAGGGACTCCATCTCGTCGAAGAAGACGATGACGGGCGTGCCCTCGCTCGCCTTCTCCCTCGCGCGCTGGAAGACCAGGCGGATGTGCCGCTCGGTCTCACCGACGTACTTGTTGAGGAGCTCGGGGCCCTTGATATTGAGGAAGTAGCTCTTCCCCGCGGGCTGCCCGGTCACCTCGGCGACCTTCTTGGCGAGCGAATTGGCGACGGCCTTGGCGATGAGCGTCTTGCCGCAGCCGGGCGGGCCGTAGAGCAGGATGCCCTTCGGCGGTCGCAGTTCGTGTTCCTTGAAGAGGTCCGGGTGGAGGTAGGGCAGCTCGACCGCGTCGCGGATCAGCTCGATCTGGTCGCCCAGACCGCCGATCTTGTCGTAGTCGATGTCCGGAACCTCTTCGAGGACGAGCTCCTCGACCTCGCTCTTGGGGACCACTTCGTAGACGTAACCGGACCTGGAGTCCAGCAGCAGGGCGTCGCCGGCGCGGATGGTGATGTCCAGCAGCGGTTCCGCGAGCCGCACCACCCTCTCCTCGTCGGTGTGCCCGACCACCAGGGCGCGCTCGCCGTCCTCAAGGATCTCCTTGAGGGTGACGATGTCCCCGGCCCGCTCGAACTCCATGGCCTCGACCACGTTGAGCGCTTCGTTGAGCATGACCTCCTGGCCGCGCCGGAGGTCCTCGAGCTCGACGCTGGGGCTGACGTTCACCCGGAGCTTGCGGCCCCCGGTGAAGATGTCGCAGGTGCCGTCCTCGTTGGCCTGCAGGAAGACCCCGAAGCCGGCCGGTGGCTGTGCGAGCCGGTCGACCTCCTCCTTGAGGGCCACGATCTGGTCACGCGCCTCACGGAGCGTGTTGGCGAGCCGCTCGTTCTGTGCGGACACACCTGCCAGATTCGTCTGCAACTCGACGATCCGCTCTTCGAGAATCCTCGTATGACGCGGAGAGTCGGCGAGCTTACGTCGCAGGACGGCGATCTCCTGCTCGAGATAGGCAACCTGGCCGGCCGGGTCTTCTGACCCTCGCGCGGGCCGGATGCCGCGGTTGATGTCGTCGTCGTGGGCTGCCACGGTCCTCACCTCCTCCATGGGGAGCTGGACGCTTCCTGACCCTACCTGGGTGGGTGGTGATTGAAACCCCTAGATCACAAAGACTGCGGGGTGTGTCCGATCTTCACCCTTGCGCTCTCCCTCACGTCAAGGGA
Organism: Streptomyces sp. NPDC007346; assembly: GCF_040703535.1. Classification (NCBI taxonomy): domain Bacteria; kingdom Bacillati; phylum Actinomycetota; class Actinomycetes; order Kitasatosporales; family Streptomycetaceae; genus Streptomyces; species Streptomyces sp. NPDC007346. The sequence continues at coordinate 1,163 of NZ_JBEYKR010000272.1, read as the reverse complement.
ATACCCACCCTTCGGCATCGGAAAGCCGCCGGTTGTATCGTCGAAGCGTTCAACACCCGTCAGGGCTGGCTCCAATTGGTTCGGATACGCAGGAACGGCAGGACACATGACCGTGCAGCAGGACTCGCCGGGCGACAGTGACAAGCAGGACCTGGAGGTCTGGATCGACCAGGACCTCTGTACGGGCGACGGCATCTGCGTGCAGTACGCGCCGGAAGTCTTCGAGCTGGACATCGACGGCCTGGCGTACGTGAAGAGCGGGGACGACGAGCTCCTCCAGGACCCGGGGGCCACCACCCCGGTGCCGCTGACGCTCCTCCAGGACGTGGTCGATTCGGCCAAGGAGTGCCCCGGGGACTGCATCCACGTACGGCGTGTGAAGGACAGCGTCGAGGTGTACGGGCCGGACGCGGCCTGATCCGAGGGGGCGGCCGCTCAGACGGCGCGCGCGAGGTCCCCGGAGGTGCGGACGAAGGCGTTGCCCTGCCACCGCCAGGAGGCCTGCTCCTCCTGGTCGGGACAGCAGCGGGGCACCTCCAGCGAGGAGTAGCCGAGCAGGGTCGCCGAGACGCGTCCCTCGCGTACGGCGAACTCCCCGACGGTCTTCCTGTCGGCGGGGTCCACCAGGGTCGCCACGATCCGGGGTGCGGCCCCGCTCGACTGTGTCAGGACGTAGATGCCGCTGGGCGGGGTCCCGGAGCCCGCGTCGCAGTGGACCACGGCGACGGTTTCCGGCCGCCCGTCCCCGTCGAGGTCTCCGGGGGCCTGCTTGGCCACGGTGGTCCCGGCGCCGCCGCACTCCAGGGGGAAGTCGACCCGGGCCGGGTCCGGGGCGGCCACGGGCGCGCCCTGCCGGGCCCCCTGCTCGGGGGCCGTGGCGGTGGCCGTGGCCGTACGGGGCTGGAGCAGCCCGGCCAGGGCGACGACGCCGGCCATGGCCGCGGCCGTGGCGAGCCAGTGCACCGGCTTCGTGACGGTGTGCGCGAGGTCCGGGAGCGCGGAGGTCTGCACGCGGTCTGTCTCCATGTGATTCCTGGGGCCCCGGGGAGGGGGTGAGGCCACCCCCGAGGGGTGGCCAGCATCGTGCCACACCTCACACGCGAGGGGAACGGCGGGGTGTGCGCCGGTCTCGGCGGCCGGGCGCCTGCCCCGCCGCAACGCGA
>NZ_JBEYKR010000271.1:0-3488 GCF_040703535.1 Streptomyces sp. NPDC007346 | reverse complement strand
GAGGCCAGGCCATATTCGGAGTCGTGGGGGGGGGGGGGCGGGCGGGCCCGGGCGGCGGCCGGGGGGGGGGTGGGGGCGGTGCACCAGACCCTCCGCCGCTTCTGGTGCGCAGTAATCGCACGGCCGGGCAGAGCTGGCCACTGCACCCATCCCGTCGGGCGCACATGATCCTTCCCGGCGCTGTACGGCCTCCTGCGGCGCTTCGAGCGCCGCCCGACTCCCGAGCGGCGATCACGGGCCTCCTGTTCCTTCACAGCGGCGTACAGCGCTTCGTCCGGCCCGGGGTGCCTCTGGGCCCCCGGCCGCCTTGTCGCAGCTCGTCTTGGTGCCGGTGGTCTCGATCTCCCGGCCGCGAGCTCCGCTCTCAGGGGGGAGAGTTCAACCCGCGCATAGGCACTACAACTACTTACCTCTAATGGGGTGCAAGACGGTGCCCGGCCGCAGCCCCGCTGGGACGGCTTCCAGCGGCCCCCGGGTAAGCCCCGGCGGCGATCTCCAGCACCAGCCGGCGCGCCTTGCACCCTTCCCCGTGCAGCCCGTACTGCTGCTCCTGGTGGTGAAGGGTGCAAGAGCAGCGGAGGGTGCAAGAACGGGTGCTGCTCCGGCCGCCCGGCTCGTGGTGCAGCATTCGCCCGACCCGGGCGGCACACGGGTGCTGCACGGATAGCAAGGCCGGCCTCACTGTGCAGCGACTCGCCTCTCCCGACCCCGCTCCAGCTGCTCCCGCCGGTCGCGGCGCGCTTGGCCCAGACGTGAGCACGCCTGCGCCGCGCACTCGAAGTACACGTCGATGTCCACGCTGCGCTCGCGGCGGGCGACCTCGTACGCGCCCTTCAGCGCCTCGAAGGCGGCCACCACGGGCAGGGTGATGTCCTCGTGCGCCCCGGTCGCCGTGTCGAGGTAGTGGGCGAAGCCGAAGCTGTAGCTGTCGTCGCGCTCGTCCTCGAGGACCCGCTGGCGGGCCTGGCGGGCCGCCTCGAACCATCGCAGGCCGTCGTCCACGCCCAGGGCGTCCACGACGATCGCGAGGAACGGGGTCACCCGCTCTGCGGTCGCGGGCCAGCTGTCGGTGGCCGGGCCGAAGCGGTTGCCGAGCTCCTGGGTGAAGTGGAGGCGGAAGTCGTACGTCACCCTCCACTCCTACCGCGACGGCCGGCCCTCGGTCGGGCGGCACGCGGAGCTCCACTGCGGGAACGCCCGTACGCACCGTGCCACCTGCGACTGTCCCCCTGGAGGGACACAGCTCATGTGCCGTGTCGCGCAGGGGCGACACGGGTGTCAAGCAGAGGTGACACGGCAGGTGCTGGCGAGCATGAAGAAGGCGCCGTACCCGTCGGGTGCGGCGCCTGGGGAGATGTATGCAGCCTGGGCGCATACATCTCCGGCGAGCTCGGGAAGTCAGCCGGCGAGCCGGAGGGCGGGCCGGGCCTCGGGGGCTGGGGCGTCTTCGCCGCCGTCGGGGTCGGGGTTGGGGTCGAAGCCGGTGTCGGTGCGCGCGTCGCTCGTCCGCGGGGGGCGGATGTCGCCGGTGGGGAAGTTCAGCGGCCACACGAAGGTCTCGGGGTCGCTGAGGTGGTTGAGCATGTGGGGGAGCGACTCGTACGCGGCGAAGAGCGGGTGGATGAGCACGCTGCCCTGGCGGTGCCGGCCATCGAGGAGGCCCTTGTCCTTGAGCTGGCCGATCGCGCGGGAGACCGCGGCCTGGCTGATGTCGAGGCGCTTGGCGACGTCGGTCTGCCGGATCCTGACCACGCCGCTGGCATCTTGCCGGGCCTGGAGGACGTCGAAGACGTCGCGCGCTGTGGGGCTCAGCCGGGCGTTCGGCAGGACCTCGAAGGCGTCCGGGTTCCGGAAGCCGGGGACGGGGTTGTCGCTCATCGCTCTGCCTTCCTCACGTTCGGGATGACAATCTCGCGGGCCGTCAGGACCTTCGGACCCAGCTTGTTGACCAGGGCCCGCTGCCTGTCGCTCCCCCAACGGTAGGCGTAGAGGGGGTGCAGCCGGTACAGGCCCCTGCTCTCCTTCCAGGCGAAGTTCTGCCGGGAGAGCTCGCCGATCGACCGGGAGACCTTCGACTGCGAGCAGCCGAACTTGTCGGCCAGACCGCGCTGGGTCATCTTCACCAGGGACTCGTCGTCGTGGTGGACCGTCATGTGGTCCAGCACGTTCCTCGCCATGGAGGAGAAGTTGAACTTCCACATCTCGTCCTGGAGCCGCTGGGACGCGCTGAGGTGGATCCGCCCATAGAAGGCGTAGGGCTTCGAGTCGCCCTTCGTGGAGAAGGTGCCGCCCTTGCGCCCCAGTGCCTCCAGTCTCTTGAGCAGGTCCCGCGCGGACTCCAAACCGTAGAAGTCGTCGGCCTTCTGAGGCACCGGTACCGGGCGCACGGGCTTGGCGCCGACCGGCGCGCTACGCCTCTGGGACTGGGCCACTGGCCCCTCCTTACGAAGATCATCGAGGCGCATAACATACCAGCAGTGACATGTTATTCGCGGAACCATGCACCCGGCGGCGTGTCCCTTGCTCTCGACCCTTGATGCAGCTACGTGCATACAACTCCGACTCCAGCGGCACGTTGTATGCAGCCAGGGTGCATACAACTTCCGCGTTTCCGCAGGTCACAGCGCTGCGCCTTCTGTAATCTTTAAGAGCGGCCCGGATTCCACCGCAACCAGCCCCCGCCGATGACGCCCGTCGGCACCTCGCTCGCAGGCACGGCAGCAACGAGTCGACAACCACCGGATGACGGGAAGCTGCCGTGGCTGCGCTCGCTTCGCGTGCGGCACCGCGCCCTCGCGCGGACCGGTGGACAGCATCAACGGCTCTGAGTCTCGGGTGGTGCCAGCCGTGACGCTCTCAAGCCAGGAAGCGTGGCCAGCACCGGTGGGCGGTTCCGCCGCCCGGCCCTTGGGGCCGTTCGGCTCCGGAACCTCCGCACGCCGGAATTCCGGCTTTCCGATATCCGAGGTCCCGTTCTGTGGCTCAGGCCCGCAGATTACCAGTGTGGAATTCCTCGCGTGAGTTGGTGGGCCGAAATTCTGATGCGGACTTTTCATCGAAAGCTTCACCTTGACTGCTTGGTTGAGGGGTGCCCCTAAGTTCCGCCAACGCTACATGTGCATCTCTCGGATGCATCCACTACACTGGAACTCGACACGAACGAGCGACCCTCACCCTCGTAGCCAGCCTGGCCCGCGTCGAGGGCTCCAAGGTTCTGGAGGCACAGCCGGAAGGGCCGTCAGGCGGGGGAGCGCAGCGGACCCGCCAGGAGCGCTCCGCGCGCTCCCAACTCCCGTACTGAAGACCCCACTAGCCGCACTACCACACCCCAGTGGCACGGCCGCGCGATGCGCGGCCAGCCGGGCGCGCAGCGGCCGGCCCCACCGGTCCCAGGAGCGCAGCGGAGGGGACCGCCCACGCATCGCGTGGGCGAAGGGAGCGCAGCGACCGCCCCGCTTGCACATCGCGCAGCGATGTGGTACCCGCTC
>NZ_JBEYKR010000270.1:0-3634 GCF_040703535.1 Streptomyces sp. NPDC007346 | reverse complement strand
GCCGTGCGCGCGCACGGCGGCGCCCCTCGTCCCCCTACCGCGCCCGCACCGTCGCCGGCACGTCCCGGTCCGGCTGAAGCGTCAGACTCGGTACGGGCTCGATGACGTCCGGCTCGACGTCCAGCTCGAAGCGCCGGGCCAGCACGGCCAGGATGAGCACCGACTCGACCATCGCGAACCGGGTCCCCAGGCAGACCCGGGGCCCGCCGCCGAACGGGAACCAGGCGTACTCCGCGATCTCGTCCCCGCTCGTGGCGTCCCAGCGCTCCGGGCGGAACTCCTCCGGCTCGGGGAACCACCGCGCGTCCCGGTGCGTGGACCACTGGCTGCTCCACACCCGGGTCCCCTCCTCGATCGGCAGACCGCCGAGCCGGGCCCCCTCCTTCGCCACCCCCGTGATCAGCCAGATCGTCGGGTACAGCCGCAGGGTCTCCTTCACCACGGCCTGGGTGTAGGTGAGGTGGGCGTAGTCGTCGAATCCCGGCTCCCGGTCGCCGAGCACCCGGTCCAGCTCCTCGGCGAGCGCCTCCCGCACCCGGGGGTTGCGGGAGAGCAGGTACCACGCCCACACCAGGGTCGAACTCGTCGTCTCGTGGCCGCCGATGTACAGGGTGACCGTCTCGTCGCGGATCTCCGCATCGCTGAGGTGCTCACCGCTCTCGTCGACGGCGGTGAGCAACCTGCTGAGCAGGTCCGGGCGTTCACTCTCGCCGTCGCGGTGCCGGGCCACCACCCGCCCCACCTCGGCGTCGATGACCGCCGCCGCCTTCCTGATCCGCGCCCGGCCCGGGGTGGGCACCCAGTCGGGCAGCAGCGCCCCGAGCCCGGCGAACTCCTTGCCGATCTCCAGCTGGGCGACGTCCATCGCCCGGCCCATCGCCTCCGAGTCCGCCGGGGTGTCCACACCGAAGATGGTGCGCACCGCGATCTTCTGCGTCAGGGCCGCCATCTCCCGCTTGACGTCGACGCGTTCACCGTCCGACCAGGCGTCGGCCAGCTCCACCGCGCAGGACGCCATGGTGGCCGCGTACGACTTGACCTGCTTGGGCCGCACCGACGGCTGCACCAGCGACCGTTTGCGCCGCCAGTCGCGGCCCCGCGCGACGATGATGCCGTTGCCCATCACCGTCCGGAACGCGATACCGAGCCGGGGCTGGTCGAAGGTGCGTTCCGTCTCGGTGAGCAGCTCGCCGATGCACTCCGGGTCGGAGATGAACAGACACCGGTTGCGCCCGAACCGCCAGCGCACCATGTCCCCGTGGCCCCGCAGGAGTTCGAAGAAGGCGAGGGGGTTCTTCCCGAACCGCGGCAGGTTCCCGAGCAACGGCAGCCCCCTGGGGCCGGGTACGAACGCATGGCCGCGAGGCTGGGTGTCGAGCGCCGGGCCGGTCTGCGTGGACATCGAAGGACTCCGCTCCCTGGGGCGCGCCTCTGACGGCGCGCAATCGTTCGAACCCCATCGAACGCGATGGGGGCGGTACCCCACCAGGGCGTCGGCCCGCCGTGGCCGGAAACCGTCATCGGCCGTGTGGCTGTACGTGCGTTGGCGGCCGCCCCCGCGGACCATCGCTCCCGGAGTTGTCCCGTGGAGACCGGGCAGTCGAGAGGTCGCCCGGCACCGAGCGTGCGGGCGCCTGGGGTCTGTCAGTTCCTGCTCAGCGTGCGGGACACGCCCGCGACGACAGCTGTGGTGAGGAGCCAGCCGACGGCGATCAGCAGGTACGACAGCCACTGTGCCGCCCCTGTCCAATGCCAGGCGCCGCGCTGGCCGAAGTCACCGATGGGGAAGAGCAGGTCGACGGTGTAGAAGAGGGGGTTGAACGGGGCGCCCTCCCCGTCCTTCGTCCGGACCGGCGAGCCGGCGCTGAACACCAGGCTGCCGAGCAGGCAGAGGGCGGTCATCCACAGGGCGGCCAGCCAGGGCCGGTACCCGTATCCGACGGTGGCGTCGAGCAGATGTCCCCACACCCGGCCGGGCGCGTGCAGGGTGCGGCGGCGGTGGCGCTGCTTCTCCAGCAGCACCCTGCGGGCGTCGTCGTCGTGGCCCGCCCGGCGGTAGCTGGCAGCCAGCTGCTCGTACGGCTGCGGGGCGTAGCCGGGGTTCCGGCGGATCCACGCCAGGCGGTGGCCCACACCCTCCGGCAGGGGTGCCCCGTCGGAGCGGAGGGAACCGTAGACGAAGCCGTCCATCCGTACCTCCTTCGGCCAGCTTTGCTCGCGGTCGCGCAGAACAGCTGCCTCGGCGCCCCGGAGGTCCACGGCTCCCGCGGGCTCCGCGGCAAGGCCGAAGTCGAAGGTGCCCACCCGCATCCCGACGCCGAACAGCGCCGTGGCGCTGCCGCCGAGGGAGGCTCCCTCAAGGGTGAGCAGGTCCGATATCCGAGCGCCCCGCAGCCGCAGGGTTCCCGTGGCGCTGAACCCCTCGGACATGTCCACCACCGTGGCCGTCACGTTGTCCGCGACCAGCGCCTCACCACCGGGGTTCTCCACGCGTGCGCCCTGAAGGAACAGGCCACCGGGCAGCTGCGCGCCCGGCAGTCGCAATCCGCCCCGGGCGGTGAAGCCCTTCCGGCAGAAGACGCCCCCGCCCATGACCAGACCCCCCGCGAACAGCGCCCATTTCCCGGGAGCCCGTATGTGCGCCCCGTTCAGGTCCAGTTCCCCCGTCACCTGAGCCGTGATGAGGGAGAGGTTGCCCCTCTCCATCACGGACCCGTGCAGGTCGAGATGGCCCTCGACGCGAGCCAGCCCGGCGTCGACGCCGGGCACCCGGCTGTCCGTGATCCGGACCGTCCGCGTCGAGGCCGCGTAGAAGCTGACCCCCTGCTCCAACCGGCACTCCTTCAGCCAGAGCAGGTGGCTGATCTCCGCACCGGCCAGATCCAGATGACCGGTGATCCGTGCGCCGGCCAGGCGCAGCGAGGCGACACCGCTCGACCGCTCCGTGTTGCCGCCCAGCAGCAGGGCGGCCACGACCTCGGCGCGGACCGTTCGCTCGGCCCCCCAACGCGCTCCCAGGGCGGGGTCGTCGTCCTCGGGCACCCCGGTGCGCAGATCCACCCACCGCCCTTCGGGGAAGGAGTCCCACAACGCGCGCTCGGGCGGGGTCAGTTCGTCGTAGATCAGCACCGCTACAGGCTACGGCCGCTCCGGGGCTGCCGAGTGCGGGTGAAGCGATCTCGTCGTGGCCGGTGCGGTCAGGCGGCCGGACCGTCCTGGGCGGCCCCCGACCGTGCGCCCGGCCAGGCCGGGTTGGTGAGCAGGACGCGGACACCGGCCGCCCCCAGCCTCACCGGGCCGAAACGCACCAGGCCGAGCAGCGCGCCGAGGGCGATCACCGCGAACACGGTCACCCACGGGTTGTCCGCGAAGAACTGCCCCACCGGCCGTGCCTCCCCGTCTCGAAGCGATCCCGTTCAGGATCTTCGAGGGACGGGGAGGCTGCCAGTCGGGACCGGCGAGGGCTCCGGCCCCGTCAGACCCCGTGCGGTACGTGCGCCGGGCGGCCGCGGCCCCGCGTCAGCGAGTAGCCGAACACGGCCGGCAACAACCCGGTCACCACCCAGTTGGGGGCGACGGTCAATGCCGTGGGCGGCACCGTGGGCCAGGTCGGTACCCTGGTCAACGGCAACGG
>NZ_JBEYKR010000269.1:0-3901 GCF_040703535.1 Streptomyces sp. NPDC007346 | reverse complement strand
GCCGCCTGGCGTACGAGACCTGGGGGCAGCGGGCGGCGGACGGTTCCAACGCCGTGCTGGTGCTGCACGCTCTGACCGGCGACAGCCATGTGGCCGGGCCGGCCGGGCCCGGCCACCCCACCCCCGGCTGGTGGGACGCGCTGGTCGGACCGGGCCGGGCGCTCGACACCGACCGGTGGTTCGTCGTCGCCCCGAACGTGCTGGGCGGCTGCCAGGGCAGTACGGGCCCCTCTTCCCCGGGGCCCGACGGCACGCCCTGGGGCTCCCGCTTCCCGTATCTGACGGTACGGGACCAGGTGGCGGCCGAGGCGGCGCTGGCCGACGCGCTGTCCATCGACCGGTGGGCAGCCGTGGTCGGGGGGTCGATGGGCGGGATGCGGGCCCTGGAGTGGGCGGTGAGCAGGCCGGAGCGCACCGGTTCGCTGCTGGTGCTGGCCGCCCCGGCCGCCGCCTCCGCCGAGCAGATCGCCTGGGGCTCGGTGCAGGTCGGCGCGATCCGCTCCGATCCGGCGTGGCGGGGCGGCGACTACCACGACGCGCCGCCCGGCGGCGGTCCGCACCGGGGCCTGGGCCAGGCGCGCCGGATCGCCCACATCACGTACCGCACCGAGCCCGAGCTCGGCTCCCGTTTCGGCTGCGCGCCGCAGCCGGGCGAGGAGCCGGGACGCGGTGGGCGCTACCAGGTGGAGTCCTATCTCGACCACCACGCGGGCAAGTTGGTGCGCCGGTTCGACGCGGGCAGCTATGTGGCGCTCACCGAGGCGATGAACGGTCACGACATCGGCCGGGGCCGGGGCGGAACGGCGCGAGCGCTGCGCCGGGCGGACATGCCCGCGCTGGTCGTCGGCGTCGACTCGGACCGGCTCTACCCGGCCTGCCAGCAGGCGGAGTTGGCGGCGCTGCTGCCGGGGGCGGACGCCCTGAGGGTCGTCAACTCCCCTTACGGCCACGACGGATTCCTCATCGAGGCCGACCAGGTGGGCGCACTCGTACGGGAGTTGCTCCCGCCCTCCCCTTCTCCTTCCCCCACCCCTTCATCCCCCGTTCTCTGCGAGGAGCTTCCATGAGCCCGCTGCCCCCACCGTCCGAGGACGTCTACGACCGGATACGGCTGCGTCAGTGGTCCGCCGGCCGGGCGCGCTCCGCCGGGATCGACCGCCGCGATCTGCTGAGGCTTCTCGCGGCGGGGGCGGCGGCCGTGCCGATGGCCTCGGTCGCCGCCCCCGCACAGGCGACGGCCGCCCGGAGCGACGACGGGCTGCCCGGTGTGGTCAAGCCGCTGCCCCCGCATCTGTTCACGCTGCGCGGCACCAACGCGGAGACGAACTTCGCCGCGCTCAAGGGCACCGGGCCGCTCACCCCCGCCGACCGGTTCTTCGTCCGCAACCACACCGCCACCCCGCGCGTCGACCGGGACACCTGGAAGCTGACGGTCTGGGGCGACGGGCTGAAGGGCGGCCCGGTGGACTTCGGTTACGCCGAGCTGCGGGCGCTGCCCTCGGTGACCCGTACCGCCTTCGTGGAGTGCGCGGGCAACGGCCGCAGCTTCTTCGCCTCGCAGCAGGGGCAGGAGGTCAGCGGCACCGCGTGGACGCTCGGGGCGATCGGCACCGCCCGCTGGCGCGGGGTGCGGCTGGGCGATGTGCTGCGCCGGGCCGGCATCGGGCGCCACGCGGTGGACGTGCTGCCGCGCGGCCTGGACGCGGAGGTCGTCACGGACGGTGTGAACCTGGGGCGGGTGCGCCGGCCGGTGCCGGTGGCGAAGGCGCTGGACGACGTACTGCTCGCGTACGAGATGAACGGCGCGCCGCTGCCGCCCGACCACGGGTATCCGGTCCGGGTGATCGTGCCCTCGTGGGTGGGGATCGCCAACATCAAGTGGGTCGGGGACATCGAGGTCAGCGCCGAGCCGCTGCTCACCCCGTGGAACACGGGCCTCTACCGGCTGTTCGGCCCCGGGTACCCGCCGGAGGGGAGCGCCCCGCTGGCCCGGCAGACGCTCAAGAGCGCCTTCGAGCTGGCGCGGGGCGCCTCGTTCCGCGCCCACCGCCGTTCGGTACTGACCGGCCGTTCCTGGTCGGGCGGGGCGCCGGTGGGATCGGTGGAGGTCAGCACCGACGGGGGGCGCCACTGGCGGCGGGCCCGGCTGCACGACGCGCCCCGGGCCGGGAGCTGGGTGCGGTGGTCGGCGGACTGGGTGCCCACGCGCAGGGGTACGACGGAGCTGCTGGCCAGGGCCACGGACCGGTCGGGGCGTACGCAGCCGAAGGCGACGGCCCACAACACGCAGGGCTATCTGTTCGACGCGGTGGTGCGGCACCCCGTGACGGTCAGCTGAGGCGGGCTCCCGCCCGTACGGCCGTGTGCACGGCGCGGGCGATGCGCGCGCCCCAGGTGGACCGGGGCCCGGCGAAGGGTTCGCCGCCGTCGGGCCCCGGCTCCGGGGCGGCGACGCACACGGCGTCCGTGGGGGTGCCCGAGCAGTCGAGTCCGGCGTCCAGGAGGGCCTGGACCTTGGCCTCGGTGGCGGTGGCGACGGCGTTGACCAGGGCGGCGTCGGAGAGTGCGACGGGGAGCGTGACGACGATGTTGACCGTGCCCGGCCCGTGCGGGGTGCGGGTGTCCGTCTCGGGGGCCGCCGCCCAGCCCCGTACGCCGAGGCCGGCGGTGACGGTCGCGGTGACGCCGCCGTCGTGGCCCACCGTGTACGCGGCGACGTCGGCAGCGGTCATCAGCCCCGCCCCCGGGCCGGTGAGCCCTTCCGCGGCGGCGATCTCGGCGAGGTGGCGGTCCGGGTCCAGGCGTGGGTAACCGCCGGGGACCTGCGCGTTGAGGAGCCAGGCCCGGGGGCCGATGCCGCCGCCGAGCACCGCGCTGCTGCACACCCGCACACCGGGCCCCAGCCGCCAGAGGAGGTGGTGGAGGTGGTGGCCGTCCTCGTGCCGGTCGCGCAGTTGCGCGCGCGGTTCGCCGCGCTGGGCGGGCAGGTGGACGCGTACGGAACGGATGGCGCACCCCTGGTGGCTCGGCGGGACCGGCGATGGCCCGTACTCCCGGGGCCGCCGTGCTCCGCCGATCATATGCCGGGCCCGCACCCGCTCACCCGATTGGCCTAACCGGCCCGAGGGCCGCTCAGCGGCGTCGTGCGGGGCCAGCGGGGAGCCCGGGGCCTGTGGAGCCCCTGCGGCCGGGTGGCTGGGCGGTTGCAGCGTCATACCGGGTGAGGCGCGATGGAAGCCGGACGTGCCACATCTGGTGGAGCCAACCACAGGGCGCGCCCAGCGAGGAGGGTTCGGTTATGGGAGCCGCTGACGGTTTCACGGATTCCGGAGAGCTCGACGGTCTGACCGTGTACGACAACGACGGCGAGAAGGTCGGCAGTGTGGGCCGGGTGTACGTCGACGACGACACCGGCAAGCCCGACTGGGTCACGGTCAAGACCGGGATGTTCGGCATGAAGGAGAGCTTCGTACCGCTGGCCGGAGCCCGTCGAGTGGGCTCCGACCTGCATGTCGTGCATTCCAAGGACACGGTCAAGGAGGCGCCGCGGGTGGACGCGGACGCGCACCTCTCCGTCGCCGAGGAGGAGGAGCTCTACCGGCACTACGGCCTGACCAGGAAGGCCGGCAATCTCGGCGACAAGGGCACCGGCACGGGCACCGACACCCGGACCGCCGCCGGAACCGGCGCCATGGGCGCGGCCGGAGCCGGGGCGGGTGCGGCGGGTGCGGCCCGCGGTACGGGCACACCGCCGCACCCGCCCCGCCGCCGGAACCGGCGCCATGGGCGCGGCCGGAGCCGGGGCGACTCCTTACATACGGTGCGTATGATTATTTACATTCGGTGCGTATGAATATACGCTTTTTATACATACATGCCGTATGTAACTTGTCGCGCCGCC
>NZ_JBEYKR010000268.1:0-4039 GCF_040703535.1 Streptomyces sp. NPDC007346 | reverse complement strand
GCCCACTCCGCAGGTCTCGCCCGCCGCGTAGAGGCCGGGCACGCCGGTGCGCTGTCCGTCGTCGACGGCGGCGGCCATGGTGCCGTCGCCGGCGTCGACGAGGTCGCAGCCGAGCGGGAGGAGGAGGTCGAGCTGGGGGACGAAGCCCCAGCCGACGCCCACGGTGTCGGCCTCGATCCGGCGCTCCGTTCCCGGGAGCGGGCTGCCGTCCGCGCCGAGGGAGGCGGTACGCACCACGGCGACCCGCCCGTCCCCTGCCCCGCCCCCTTCCGCGCTTCCTTCCGCGCTTCCTTCCGCACCGACGATCGCGGTACGGGTGCGGACCGGGACGCGGTACCGGGCGAGCGTGCCCGCGTACCGGGCGGCCTCCACCCACTTGGCGGGGTTGCGCAGGAGCGGTACGGGGTGGCGCAGCCAGGCCGTGGGCGCGGCGGCCTCGCACACGGCCACGACCTTCGCCCCGCGCGCCGCGAGCGCCGCGGCGACCGGCAGCAGGAAGGGTCCCGTACCGCCGAGGACCACCCGGCGGCCGGCCACCACTCCCCCGCCCTTGAGCAGTGCCTGGAGCCCCCCGGCGGTGAGCACTCCGGGCAGGTCCCAGCCGGGGAAGGGGAGTTGGCGGTCGTACGCGCCGGTCGCCACGAGCAGCGCCGGTGCACGCAGTACGACGGCCCGCTCCTCGGGCGCCCGGCTCCGGTCCACGGCGTGGACGGTGAAGCCGTCCTCCTCGCGGGCCGTGGTCCACACGTGGTGGTTCAGCAGCAGCGTGAGCCGGCCGGTGCGCGCGTGGGAGGAGAGGGTGGCGCGCAGCGCCCGGTAGGTGCGCAGGCCGTGGTGCAGGTCCGCGGTGGGGACGGCCGCTCGCGCGTGGTCCGGGGGGTGGCGCCAGAACTGGCCGCCGGGGGCGGCGCCCGCGTCGACGAGTACGACGCGCAGCCCGCCGTCCAGGGCGGTGGCGGCGGCCGCCATGCCGGCCGGGCCCGCGCCCACCACCACGAGGTCGCCGGATTCACTCATCGTCGCCCTCCTCGGTGGTGACGGCCATGCCCGCGCGGGCCTGCACCAGGCAGGCGCGTTGCCCGCCCGTTCCGTCGACGGTCAGCAGGCAGTCGTAACAGACGCCGATCCCGCAGAAGATCCCGCGAGGCCGCCGCCCGACCCGGGTGGTCCGCCAGGCGACCCGGCCCGAGGCGACGAGCGCGGCGGCCAGGGTCTGTCCCGGGACGAACGGCAGCGGTTCGCCGTCCACGGTGAACTCGCTCACGGCGAACTCGCTCATTTCGGCACACCTCCGGTGGTGAGGAATCGGTCGGGCAGGAGGCCGGTGTGGGCGGCCGGGTCGGCGCCGCGCCAGGGGCGGCCGAGCAGGTGGGCGGTGACCAGGGCGCCGGTCGCGGGGGCGAGGCCGATGCCGGCGCCCTCGTGGCCGCAGGCGTGGACGACGCCCGGGACGCGGGGGTCGGGGCCGATGACCGGCAGGTGGTCCGGGCAGTAGGGGCGAAAGCCCCGGTAGGCGCGGATCAGGTGGGTGGTGCGCAGGAAGGGGAACAGGCGGCACGCCTGGGCGGCGAGCGCGGTGACGACGGCCGGGTTCATGGCGGTGTCGAAGCCGACGCGCTCGCGGCTGGCGCCGATCAGGATCGTGCCCGCCCGGGTGCCCTCGACGACGCACGAGGTCTCCAGGCCCGCGTTGCTGGAGGCGACGTCGGCGACGTAGTCGGCGGAGTAGACCTTGTGCCGGATCATCGGCGGCAGCGGCTCGGTGACCAGGACGAAGCCCCGGCGCGGCAGGATCTCGACGGGGGCGCCGAGCCGTCGGCCGACCTCGCCGCCCCAGGTCCCGGCGGCGTTCACCACGGCGTCGGCGCTCAGCACCGCGCCGTCGGCGGTGCGGAGTCCGGTGATCCGGCCGCCGGGTCCGGTGACCGCGGCGACGGCCTCACCGGTCCGCACCCGTGCGCCGCGCCGGAGGGCGGCGCGCAGCAGGCCGGCCGCCGCGAGGACGGGCTGCACCTGGGCGTCCTGCGGGTAGTGGACGCCGCCGGGGAGTCCGGGCGCGATGTGCGGTTCGAGGTCGCGGACGCGTTCGACGGGTTCGGTGCGGACGCCGGCCGCCGCCTGGCCCGCGGCGAACGCGTGCAGGGTGGTGAGGGCGCCGGGCGTGCTCGCGACGACCAGGCCGCCCTTGGCCTCCAGTTCCACGGTGTCCGGGCCGAGCTCCTCGCCGGCCTCGTCCCACAGGTCGCGGCTGAGCCGGGCCAGCTCCAGTTCGGGCCCCGGCGCCTTGTCGGAGAGGAGGATGTTGCCCTCCCCCCGGCTGGTCGTGCCGGCGCCGACGGGGCCGCGGTCGAGGACCGTGACGTCGAGACCCGCCGCGGCGGCGTGGAACGCGCACGCGGCGCCCACGATGCCCGCGCCCACGACAACGACTTTCATGGCCACCCCCTGCGGTTCAGTGCAATGTCACATGCCATTGCTCAGGCTATACATCCGGACGGCCCGAAGACAACGCCGACGGCGGGGTGACTTCACCTATTCGCACACCCGTACGAATAGCGTTACGCTCGTGCCATGTCCGTACACCTCCAGACCTCGCTCTTCGACCAGGAGGAGGAGGTCTCCGTCCGCCCCCTGAGCGGGCTGCGCCGCACGGATCTGGGCCACGGCGCCTGGATCGACGTACTCCCCCAGTGGCTCCAGGGGGCCGACACCCTGTTCGAGACGCTGGCGGGCGGGGTGGCCTGGCGGGCGGAGCAGCGGGTCATGTACGAGCGCGTGGTGGCGGTCCCGCGTCTGCTCGCCTTCTTCGGCAGGGGCCGCCCCCTGCCGCACCCGGCGCTCGAAGCCGCCCGTACGGCGCTGAGCGCGCACTACGGGGCCGAGCTCGGCGAACCCTTCACCACGGCGGGGCTCTGCTACTACCGGGACGGCCGGGACGGCGTCGCCGGGCACGGTGACACGATCGGCCGGGGCTCCACCGAGGACACCATGGTCGCGATCCTCTCCGTGGGAGCCCCCCGGCACCTGGCGCTGCGGCCCCGTCGTCCGGGCCCCGCCCCCGTACGCCGGCCGCTCGGCCACGGCGACCTGATCGTCATGGGCGGCAGCTGCCAGCGCACCTGGGAGCACGCGATCCCGAAGACGGCACGGGCGGTGGGGCCGAGGATCAGCGTCCAGTTCCGGCCGGACGGCGTGCGCTGAGCGCTCCGGGACCTCGCGGGGACCGTACCGATCGGCCCCGGCTTGGGCGCGCTGCGATCGTGCGGGTCGGGGCCGGGGCTGATTCCGAGGGCGGTGACGGCGGGCCCCACCGTGACGGCCCGCACTGTGATGTGGGTAACTCTCTTCGCCGCAGCACTCGTTGGCGGCGGGCCGCTGACCCGCCGCCGGGCCAGGAGGCGCACGACCGGTCCCGCCCGACCTCGCGGGCGCCCCCTTTCATCCCGGGCGGGCCGCCCAGGGGCCGCGCCCCCTCCGGCGCCGCAGGTCGCCGCCAGGGGGTTCGTGCTCCCGCTCCGGTGCGCGCCGGAGTGAGAGCCTCCGGCACCGGCCACCGGGAGCCGCACCCGACAAGCGCTTACTCATCTGTTGATCTGTCAACTACCGCCCCCTGTAGGCGAGATCAGCCGGTTGCGGCAGAACGGGGGTGTCTGAACCGAGCCGTCTGAACTTCACGAGAACTCCAGCGAAATGGCACGTGTGTGGATATCGTGCACCGGGCGAGGGCGCATCCGTCAGTCCATGGGATCGACGGATGCGTCCCGTTTGTGGGGGTGCGACTGTGACTGGGGGGTTCATGGGGCATGTCGAGATACCGGGGACCGGCATATCCGGGCCGGTGGGGCTCCGGGGCGCGCCGCGCCCCCGCACCGCCGCCTCCCGGAACCGTGCGGCGGCCCTGGAGCAGCTGTGGAGGGCTCCGACGGCGGAGCCCGACCCGGCCGACCGGGCTCCGGCCCGCCGGAGACCTGGCCGCGACCCTGGCCCACGTCACCGCCGACTACTGCGTGATGTCGTTCACCACCGACTGGCGTTTCTC
>NZ_JBEYKR010000267.1:0-4063 GCF_040703535.1 Streptomyces sp. NPDC007346 | reverse complement strand
CAGGCGTTCGCCCCACTTCGACAGGCCGGTGATGAAGCCCAGCGCCAGGCCGATGCTGCCGCCCCCGGGCGGGGGCCGGGGGGGCGGGGCCGGGCGGAGGCCGGGGGGTGCCCCAGGCGGAGGCCAGGGGGCGGGGCCGGGGGCGCCGGGACCTGAGGCCGGGGCCCGGGGCGCCAGGGCCGGGGGCCCGAGGCCGGGGGGCCGGGGCCGGGGGGCCGGGGCCGGAGGCCCGGGGCCCGGGACGCCGGCCCAAGCCCGGGGGCACCAGGGCCCAAGCCCGGGGCCGGAGGCCCGAGGACCAGGAGCGCCGGAACCACGGGCCCCGGCGCCCGTGAGGGCCGCCGGGCGCCCCCGTACCGTCAGCGCACCCCGAGCAGGTGGTCCATGGCCAGCTGGTCCAGCACCTCGAAGGCCATCCCGCGCTCGGCGGCGGCGTCCACGTCGAACTCCTCGTACGCCGTGCGGTCGGCGAGCAGGTCGGCGAGGCCGTCCCCCGCCGTGGGGCGCGCCAGTTCGTCCAGGCGGGAGGCGCGCAGCGCCTCCCGTACCTCGGGGTCGGCGCGGAAGGCCGCCGCGCGCTCCTTGAGGATGAGGTAGTTGCGCATGCAGCCGGCCGCCGAGGCCCAGACGCCGTCGTAGTCCTCGGTGCGCGGGGGCTTGAAGTCGAAGTGGCGCGGGCCCTCGTAGCCGCTCTCCAGCAGGTCGACGAGCCAGAAGGCCTGGCGCAGGTCGCCCGCGCCGAAGCGGAGGTCCTGGTCGTACTTGATGCCGGACTGGCCGTTGAGGTCGATGTGGAAGAGCTTGTCGGCCCACATCGCCTGGGCGATCCCGTGCGGGAAGTTGAGCCCGGCCATCTGCTCGTGCCCGGTCTCGGGGTTGACGCCGACCAGCTCGGGGCGCTCCAGGCGCTCGATGAAGGCGAGGGCGTGGCCGATGGTGGGCAGCAGGATGTCGCCGCGCGGCTCGTTCGGCTTGGGCTCGATGGCGAAGCGGAGGTCGTAGCCCTGCTCGGTGACGTACTCCCCCAGCAGGTCGAAGGCCTCCTTCATCCGGTGCAGGGCGAGCCGCACGTCCTTCGCCCCGCCGGACTCCGCCCCCTCGCGGCCGCCCCAGGCGACGAAGGTGGTGGCGCCCAGCTCGACGGCCAGGTCGATGTTGCGCAGGGTCTTGCGGAGCGCGTAACGGCGTACGTCCCGGTCGTTGGCGGTGAACCCGCCGTCCTTGAAGACCGGGTGGGTGAAGAGGTTCGTCGTCACCATGGGCACGACGAGCCCGCCGGCGTCGACCGCCTGCCGGAACCGCTTGACGATCGCCTCGCGCTCCGTGTCGCTCGACCCGAAGGGGATCAGGTCGTCGTCGTGGAAGGTCACGCCCCAGGCGCCGAGCTCGGCGAGCCGCTGGACGGACTCCACCGGGTCGATGGCCGCACGGGTGGCGTCGCCGAAGGGGTCCCGGCCCTGCCAGCCCACGGTCCACAGACCGAAGCTGAACTTGTCCTCGGGGGTGGGGGTGAAGCGTTCCGTCATGGTCCGACCGCCTTCGCCTGCCGTCGGGAGCCGGGTCCAGAGACCCGGTCCCTCTATTTGTTCACTGTCATGACTAATCATGCACGCGGCGCCTCCCGGACGAAACCCCCTGGTCGAAGGCGAGCGGGTTCAAGGCCTGTTCCCCGGGCCACGGATCACGTAATTTGTTCGCGGCAGAACCGAATAGGTGAACCCGTACCACGAAAGAGGCCGCCCATGTCGTCACGTACCGTCGTCATCGGCGTGGACAGCTCCACCCAGTCGACCAAGGCCGCCGTGATCGACGCCGTGACCGGCGAGCAGCTCGCGGTGGGGCGCGCCCCGCACGTCGTCACCGGGGAGGGCGGCGCCCGGGAGAGCGACCCGGAGGTCTGGTGGCGGGCGCTGGGCGACGCGGTGGCGGCCGGGCTGAAGGAGTCCGGGCTCCCCGCACGCTCGGTCACCGGGATCGCGGTGGCCGGACAGCAGCACGGGCTCGTCGTGCTGGACCGCTCGGGCCGCCCGCTGCGGCCGGCCCTGCTGTGGAACGACACCCGCTCCGCCCCGCAGGCCGCCGCCCTCACGGCCGCGCTCGGCGGGCCCGACGCGTGGACCGGGCGGACCGGTTCGGTACCGGTCGCCTCGATCACCGCCTCCAAGTGGCAGTGGCTGCGCGAGAACGACCCCGAGGCCGCGAAGGGGGCCGTGGGCGTACGGCTGCCGCACGACTTCCTCACCGAGCGCCTCGCGGGCGTCGCCGCGACCGACCCCGGGGACGCCTCCGGCACCGGCTGGTACGCCACCGCGACCGGCGCGTACGACCCCGTCCTGCTGGACCTCCTCGGCCTGGACCCGGCCCTCCTCCCCGAGGTGGCACCCACCGGGGCGGCCAGGATCGGTTCGCTCACTGAGGCGGCGGCCGAGGCGCTGGGGCTGCCGGCGGGCATCGCGGTGGCGGCGGGGACCGGCGACAACATGAGCGCGGCCGTGGGCCTCGGCCTGGGCGGCGCCGGGCTGCTGGACCACCCGGTCCTCTCCCTGGGCACCTCGGGCGTCGTCTTCGCCGCCTCCCGCACCCGCTCCACCGCCCCGGAGCTCTCCGGGTTCGCCGCCGCCGACGGTACGTACCTCCCGCTGGCCTGCACCCTCAACTGCACGCTCGCCGTGGACAAGGTCGCCTCCCTGCTCGGCCTGCACCGCGAGGACACGGCGCCCGGCGGCGAAGCCGTACTGCTGCCCTACCTCGACGGCGAACGCACCCCCGACCTGCCCACCGCGTCGGGGCTCCTGACCGGCCTGCGCCACGACACCACCCCGCAGCAACTGCTCGGCGCCGCCTACGAGGGCGCGGCCGTCACCGTCCTGCGGGCGCTGGACACCCTGCTGCGGGCCTGCGGCCTGGACCCCGACGCCCCGGAGGTCGCCGCCCGCCCGCTGCGGCTGATCGGCGGCGGCGCGCAGGGGCGCGGCTGGGTGGAGACGGTGCGCCGGCTCTCCGGCCGCCCGGTCGTCATCCCCGCCGGCGGCGAACTGGTCGCCCTGGGGGCGGCCGCGCTCGCCGCCTCCGCCGCGGGCGGCGGGGACCCGGTGGCGCTGGCGACCTCCTGGGGAGCAGGCGAGACGGGCAGTCAACTCGACGCCCAGGAGCGGGACCTGGAGACCTGGCAGCGGGTCACCTCGGTGCTGGACCGCGCCTCGGAGCCGCTGCTCGGCAGCCGATAGGTAAGCCGGAAGTCGTCGCCGGCGGCCCCGGTTGGGAATACCAACTGATTTTCCATAAGATCCGGCGATGATCACAAGAAATCGGCTGACGACCGGGGTGTGCATAGCGCTGGCCACCCTGGCCGCCGGGCTCGGCTCCGCGCTCCCCGCAGCCGCCGACGAACCACCGGCCACCCCCGCGCCCAAGGTCGAGCTGGTCCTCGACGTCAGCGGCTCCATGCGCACCCGCGACATCGACGGCCAGTCCCGGATGACCGCCGCCAAGCAGGCGTTCAACGACGTCCTGGACGCGGTGCCCGAAGGGGTCCACCTCGGCATCCGCACCCTGGGCGCCGACTATCCGGGCGACGACCGCAAGGTCGGCTGCAAGGACACCAGGCAGCTCTACCCGGTCGGTCCGCTGGACCGCACCGAGGCCAAGACCGCCGTCGCCACCCTCGCCCCCACCGGCTGGACCCCGATCGGCCCCGCGCTGCTCGGCGCGGCCGACGACCTCGAAGGCGGCGAGGCCACCCGCCGGATCGTCCTCATCACGGACGGCGAGGACACCTGCGGCCCGCTCGACCCGTGCGAGGTGGCCCGGGAGATCGCCGCGCGCGGCACCCACCTGGTCATCGACACCCTCGGCCTGGTGCCCAACGCCAAGATCCGCCAACAGCTCACCTGCATCGCCGAGGCCACCGGCGGCACCTACACCGCCGTTCAGCACAAGGACGAACTCTCGCGCCGCGTGAAGCAGTTACGAAGGACGAGAAGTCGATCTGGCTGCGGGAGCGGGGATCGGCCCACACGGTGGTGGCGTTGACGCCCGGGAAGTGCGCGGCCAGATGCATGGT
>NZ_JBEYKR010000266.1:0-4213 GCF_040703535.1 Streptomyces sp. NPDC007346 | reverse complement strand
CAGGCCGCGCCAGTCGAACTGCTTGAAGCGCTCCAGGCGCAACGGGTCCTGCGGCAGGCCCCAGGCCACGCAGCCCATGGCCACCAGCGAGGGCACTGCCGCGCGGGTCCCCGGAGGGGGCGGCCACCACATCGGTGACCCGGACCTGAGCGCCTTCCGGTGCCGCCGCCGTCACCGCCTCGCGCAGCAGCTGGGCGACGACAGGGCTCGCGGCCGACGCGGTGAGCACGTGCGGGCCCTCCGGTCCGGCGACGACGGCTCCGTAGACGACCCGGTCCTCGATCGCCTCCCGCGCCGCCGCCTCGTCGTCGAAGCGGTGCACCTCGAAGGCGCCCCCACGCTGCTCGAACTGCTGCCGCAGCTGGTCGGCCGCCGGTGCCGCACCGGCCACCCCCACCGGAAGGTCGCGGGGCGCGATCCGCGCGGCGGGCCAGGCGAAGGCCCACAGGGCGAGCGTCACCACCAGCGGGATCAGCAGGACGACCGCCACCGCGCGGCGGTTGTGCTGAGTGGACATGAGGGACCTCGATTCGCGGGGCGGGCATAGAGAAGGATTGTTCGTTTTATTTGACTGGACCTACTTTCAGCACGGTGTGCCGACTTGTCAAGAAGGAACGTTCGTTTTACGTTGGGTGCATGGCTCGTGTATCCCAGGAACACCTCGACGCCCGGCGCCGCCAGATCCTCGACGGCGCCGCGCGCTGCTTCGCGCGCAGCGGATTCCACGGCACGTCCATGCAGGACGTCCTCAAGGAGGTGGGTCTGTCGGCCGGTGCCGTCTACCGCTACTTCACCGGCAAGGAC
The DNA here is from genome assembly GCF_040703535.1 of Streptomyces sp. NPDC007346. Taxonomy (NCBI): domain Bacteria; kingdom Bacillati; phylum Actinomycetota; class Actinomycetes; order Kitasatosporales; family Streptomycetaceae; genus Streptomyces; species Streptomyces sp. NPDC007346. Next base: position 3,409 of record NZ_JBEYKR010000266.1, on the reverse strand, counting down.
GACCTGATCGCGGCCATCGCCGAGGGAGCCTTCGCCAACATCCGCAGCGCCTTCGCGAAGGCCGCGCGCACCACCCCGCCGCCCACCCCGGACGTGCTGCTGAGCGGGGTGCTCGGGGGGCTGTTCGAGGGGGCGGTGCACGGACTGGAACGGCGTACGGTCGCCTCCCTCATCGTGCAGGTGTGGTCCGAGACCCTCCGGGACGAGCGGCTCGCGGCCCTGCTGGAGCAGGGGTACACGGATATGCGGATCGTCTGGGCCGAGGTGGTCGCCGCGTACCGGGACGCCGGAATCCTGCCGCCGGGCGTGCCGGACGACCATGTGGCCCGCACGATGGTCGCCACCGCCCAGGGCTTCATCCTGCAGGAGGCTCTTTTCGGGGACGTGCGCCCCGAAGTGGTGGAGGACGGCTTGCGCGGGCTGATGTCCATGCAGACGCGGGAGGCCGGTTAACGCAACGGAAAAACTTCCGCCCTATCGTGCACCACCTGGTCGCGGGAGCCGGGTTCGCCGTTCGACGAAGTGCTGAACGGGGAGGGGGCCCCGCTGCGCCCGGAGGCCGGTGCCGGTGCCGGGCGGGAGACGATGAGGTGGAAGCGTGCAACTGACCCCGCACGAGCAGGAACGCCTGCTCATCCATGTGGCCGCCGACGTGGCCGAGAAGCGCCGGGCACGCGGGCTGAGGCTCAATCACCCCGAGTCCGTCGCCCTGATCACCGCCCATCTGCTGGAAGGCGCCCGGGACGGCCGCGGCGTCGCCGAACTCATGGCGTCCGGCCGCGCGGTGCTCACCCGCGACGAGGTGATGGAGGGCATCCCCGAGATGCTCCACGACGTCCAGGTCGAGGCCACCTTCCCGGACGGCACCAAGCTCGTCACCGTCCACGACCCGATCGTCTGACCGGGGGCGCGCCGATGGTTCCCGGAGAGATCCTGTACGGGGAAGGGGGGATCGCCCTCAACGAGGGGCGTCCCGTCACCCGCCTCACCGTCCTCAACGCCGCCGACCGTCCCGTCCAGGTCGGCTCCCACTACCACTTCGCCGAGGCCAACCCCGGCCTGCGCTTCGACCGGGCGGCCGCCCACGGGCTGCGGCTGCACATCGCGGCCGGTACGGCGGTCCGCTTCGAGCCCGGCATCCCCGTCGACGTCGAGCTCGTCCCCCTCGCCGGCCGCCGCACCGTCCCCGGCCTGCGCGGCGAGACCGGAGGCGCGCTCGATGCCTGACCTCGACAGGGCCGTGTACGCGGACATCTTCGGGCCCACCACCGGCGACCGCGTCCGCCTCGCCGACACCGGCCTCTTCGTCGAGATCGAGGAGGACCGATCGGGCGGCCCAGGCCACGCGGGCGACGAGGCGGTCTTCGGCGGCGGCAAGGTGATCCGGGAGTCCATGGGCCAGGCCCGCACCACCCGGGCCGAGGGCGCCCCCGACACCGTCGTCACCGGCGCGGTCGTCATCGACCACTGGGGCATCGTCAAGGCCGACATCGGCATCCGCGACGGCCGCATCACCGGCATCGGCAAGGCCGGGAACCCGGACACCATGGACGGCGTCCACCCCGCTCTGGTGATCGGTCCCGAGACCGAGATCATCGCGGGCAACGGCAAGTTCCTCACGGCCGGAGCGGTCGACGCGCACGTCCACTTCATCTCGCCGACCCTCGTGGACCAGGCGCTCTCCAGCGGCATCACCACCCTCGTCGGCGGCGGCACCGGACCTGCCGAGGGAACCAAGGCCACCACCATCACCCCGGGCCCCTGGCACCTTGCCCGGATGTTCGAGGCCCTGGAGGCCTTCCCCGTCAACATCGGGCTGCTCGGCAAGGGCAACACCACCTCCCGCGACGCCCTGTACTCCCAACTGCGCGGCGGAGCCCTGGGGTTCAAGATCCATGAGGACTGGGGCGCCACCCCGGCCGCCATCGACGCCTGCCTCACCGTCTGCGAGGAGACCGGCGCCCAGCTCGCCCTGCACACCGACACCCTCAACGAGGCCGGGTTCGTCGCCGACACCCTCGCCGCCATCGCCGGGCGCTCGATCCACGCGTACCACACCGAGGGTGCGGGCGGCGGGCACGCGCCCGACATCATCACCGTGGTCTCCGAGCCGTACGTCCTGCCGAGCTCGACCAACCCGACCCGGCCGCACACCGTCAACACCATCGAGGAACACCTCGACATGCTGATGGTCTGCCACCACCTCAACCCGGCCGTCCCCGAGGATCTGGCCTTCGCGGAGTCCCGTATCCGGCCCTCCACCATCGCGGCCGAGGACATCCTCCATGACCTCGGCGCCATCTCGATCATCTCCTCGGACTCCCAGGCGATGGGGCGCATCGGTGAGGTGATCCTGCGGACCTGGCAGACCGCCCACGTCATGAAGAAGCGGCGCGGTGCCCTGCCCGGGGACGGGGCGGCCGACAACCACCGGGTCCGTCGCTATGTCGCCAAATACACCATCAACCCGGCCGTCGCGCAGGGCCTGGACAGGGAGATCGGCTCGGTGGAGACCGGCAAGCTCGCGGACCTCGTGCTGTGGGACCCGGCGTTCTTCGGTGTGAAGCCGCAGACCGTCATCAAGGGCGGACAGATCGCGTACGCGCAGATGGGCGACGCCAACGCCTCCATCCCCACGCCCCAACCGGTCATGCCCCGGCCGATGTTCGGCGCACTGGGCCGGGCCGCCGCACGCGGCTCCCTCAACTTCGTCACCGGGACGGCGATCGAGGACGGACTGCCCGAACGGCTCGGCCTGGAGAAGGAGTTCGCGCCGATCGCCGGCACCCGGGGGGTCACCAAGGCGGACATGCGGGAGAACGACGCGATGCCGCACGTCCACGTGGAGCCCGACAGCTTCGCCGTCACCATCGACGGTGAACCGGTCGAGCCCGCACCGGCGGCCGAACTGCCCATGGCCCAGCGCTACTTCCTCTTCTGAGCGGAGCCGGTCATGTCACGCGCAGCCCTGCTCGTCCTCGCCGACGGCCGGTTCCCCGCCGGCGGTCACGCCCACTCCGGCGGCGCCGAACCGGCCGTCATCCAGGGGCGCGTCCGCGACGCCGACGACCTCGCCGCCTTCTGCCGGGGCCGCCTGCACACCGCCGGGCTCACCGCCGCCGCCCTCGCCGCGGCGGCCGCCCACGGCCTCGACCCGCTCGCGCTGGACGAGGCCGCCGACGCCCGTACGCCCTCACCGGCTCTACGGGCCACCGCCCGCAAGCTCGGCCGCCAGCTGATGCGGGCCGCCCGCGCCACCTGGCCCAGCTCCGAACTCGACGCGCTCGCCGCCGCCCGGCCGCGCGGCGCCCACCAGCCCGTCGTCCTCGGCCTCACCGCCAGAGCGGCGGGGCTCGGGCCCGAGGACGCGGCGCACTGCGTGGCGTACGAGACGGTCGGCGGCCCGGCC
>NZ_JBEYKR010000265.1:0-4221 GCF_040703535.1 Streptomyces sp. NPDC007346 | reverse complement strand
GTGTGTCGGGTTGGCTGTGGTGTGGTGGGGGGGGGGGGGGGGGGGGCCCGGGGCCGGGGGGGGGGGGGGGGGGGGGGGGCCCCCCGCCCCCCCCCCCCCCCGCTTCCGTATGCCCGAAAACCCTCCGGGACACGGTTCCGGGCGCCGCCGACCGGGGCGATTTCCGCTCCATGCCCTTGACAGCCCCACCACCCTCCGGGCAATCTTCCGTTGAGCAGAAACTAACTTCCGCAATACGGAAGGAGCGCCGACATCCTCATGGGATACCCGGACCAGCGCTTCGATGTGAACCTTTCGATCCTCTTCACGGAACTCCCGCTCCTGGAGCGTCCCGCGGCAGCCGCCGCGGCCGGCTTCACGGCGGTCGAGCTGTGGTGGCCCTGGATCGAGACCCCCACCCCGCCGCAGGCGGAGCTCGACGCCCTCAAGAGGGCGCTCGACGACGCCGGCACCCAGCTGGTGGGGCTGAACTTCTACGCCGGACAGCTGCCCGGCCCCGACCGCGGCGCGCTCTCCGTGCCCGGCGCGGAGTCGGACCGCTTCCGCGCCAACATCGAGGTGGCGGCCGACTTCGCCGCCTCGGTCGGCTGCACGGCGCTCAACGCGCTGTACGGCAACCGCGTCGAGGGCGCGGACCCGGCCGTGCAGGACGCGCTCGCCCTGGAGAACCTCGTGCCGGCCGCCCGCGCGGCGCACCGGATCGGGGCGATCCTCCTGATCGAGACCCTCAACAAGCCGGAGTCGCCGCTCTATCCGCTGGTCAGCGCACCGGCCGCGATCGAGGTCGTCGACAAGGTCAACGCGGCGACGGGGCTGGGTAACGCCAAGTTCCTGCTGGACCTGTACCACCTGTCGATGAACGGCGAGGACCTGAGCCAGGTCATCAAGGCGTACGCCGCGAAGACCGGCCACGTCCAGATCGCCGACAACCCGGGCCGCGGCGCGCCGGGCACCGGCTCGCTCCCGCTGGAGCGGCTCCTCGACGAGCTGAAGGACGCCGGTTACGCGGGCCGGGTCGGCCTGGAGTACAAGCCGGGCGAACGGCCGAGCGCGGAGTCCTTCGACTGGCTCCCGGTGTCGGCCCGAGCGGCCGGCTGACCGACCGGCCCCACCGGCAGGGGAGCCCGATCCCCTGACGTCCACACGTTTTTCAGGAAGGCACCCTCATGAGCAACAACCTCCCCAAGGTCGCCTGGATCGGTCTCGGCATCATGGGCTCGCCCATGTCGGAGAACCTGGTCAAGGCCGGTTACGCCGTCACCGGATACACCCTGGAACAGGCCAAGACCGACCGGCTGGTCGCGGCCGGCGGCACCGGCGCGTCCTCGGTCGCGGACGCGGTCAAGGACGCGGATGTCATCATCACGATGGTGCCCGCCTCCCCGCAGGTCGAGGCCGTCGCCTACGGCCCCGAGGGCATCCTGGAGAACGCCCGGCGCGGCGCGCTGCTGGTGGACATGTCCTCCATCACCCCGCAGACCTCCGTGGACCTCGCCAGGAACGCGGCGGAGAAGGGCATCCGGGTCCTGGACGCGCCGGTCTCCGGCGGCGAGGCCGGCGCCATCGAAGCGGTGCTGTCCATCATGGTCGGCGGCGAGCAGGCGGACTTCGACGCCGCGAAGCCGCTCCTGGAGGCGCTCGGCAGGACCATCGTGCTCTGCGGCCCGCACGGCAGCGGCCAGACGGTGAAGGCGGCCAACCAGCTGATCGTCGCCGTCAACATCCAGGCCTGCGCCGAGGCCGTGGTCTTCCTGGAGAAGTCCGGGGTCGACCTGGCCGCCGCGCTGGACGTCCTGAACGGCGGTCTGGCCGGCTCGACCGTGCTGACCCGCAAGAAGGACAACTTCCTCAAGCGGGACTTCGCCCCCGGCTTCCGGATCGACCTGCACCACAAGGACATGGGCATCGTCACCGACGCCGCCCGCAACGTCGGCGCGGCCCTGCCCGTCGGCGGTGTGGTCGCCCAGCTGGTCGCCTCGCTGCGCGCCCAGGGCGACGGCGGGCTGGACCACTCGGCGCTGCTGCGCTCGGTCGAGCGGCTCTCCGGCTCCCAGGTCTGACCCCTCCCCGGCTCCGCAAGGAGCCCCTGGCCTCGTACGGGGCCACGGCCCGCACGACGGGCCCCCTGAACTCCGGGCCGCGGTGGCGCTGACACCTGTCCTGTCGCGCCCAGGCGCCGCCGCGGCCCGGAACCACACACTTCGTTTTCAACAAACTGTTGACGTTGCTCTGGGGCGAATCTACGCTCCTCAAGCCGTCAGCAGCTCGTACGAAAGGTCATCCCGCCACATGGCTAAGCGTGTGCTCACGACCGAGTCAGGCGCCCCGGTCGCCGACAACCAGAACTCCGCCACCGCCGGTGCCGGTGGACCGATCCTCCTCCAGGACCAGCACCTTCTGGAGAAGCTCGCCCGCTTCAACCGTGAGCGCATCCCGGAGCGCGTGGTCCACGCCCGCGGCTCCGGCGCGTACGGCTACTTCGAGGTGACCGACGACGTCACGGGCTTCACCCGCGCCGACTTCCTCTCCGAAGTGGGCAGGCGGACCGAGACGTTCATCCGCTTCTCCACCGTCGCCGACTCCCTCGGCGGCGCGGACGCGGTCCGCGACCCGCGCGGCTTCGCCCTCAAGTTCTATACGAACGAGGGCAATTACGACCTGGTCGGCAACAACACCCCAGTGTTCTTCATCAAGGACCCCATCAAGTTCCCCGACTTCATCCACTCGCAGAAGCGCGACCCGTTCACGGGCAGGCAGGAGCCGGACAACGTCTGGGACTTCTGGGCGCACTCCCCCGAGGCGACCCACCAGGTCACCTGGCTGATGGGCGACCGCGGCATCCCCGCCTCGTACCGCCACATGAACGGCTACGGCTCGCACACCTACCAGTGGACGAACGCCGAGGGCGAGGCCTTCTTCGTCAAGTACCACTTCAAGACGAACCAGGGTGTGCGCTCCCTCTCCGCCGAGCAGGCCGCCGAGCTCGTCGGCAAGGACGCCAACTCGCACCAGACGGACCTGCTCCAGGCCATCGAGCGGGGCGTCAACCCGTCCTGGACCCTGCACGTCCAGGTGATGCCGGCCGCCGAGGCGGCCGACTACCGGTTCAACCCGTTCGACCTCACCAAGGTGTGGCCGCACGCGGACTACCCGCTCCGGCGGGTCGGCCGTCTCGTGCTGGACCGGAACCCTGACAACGTCTTCGCCGAGGTCGAGCAGGCCGCGTTCTCGCCGAACAACTTCGTGCCCGGCATCGGCCCGTCCCCGGACAAGATGCTCCAGGGCCGGCTGTTCGCCTACGCGGACGCGCACCGCTACCGCCTGGGCGTCAACCACACCCAGCTGCCGGTCAACGCCCCCAGGGCGGCCGAGGTCGACAACTACGGCCGCGACGGGGTACACGCCACCCGCTACGGCTCGCGCCACGACAAGAACTACGAGCCCAACTCGTACGCCGGTCCGGCCCAGACCGACGCGGCGCTCGCCGCCCCGCTGGCGGTCCACGGGTGGACGGGCACGTACGAGACGTCCGCCCACGCCAAGGACGACGACTTCTTCCAGGCGGGCGAGCTCTTCCGGCTGATGTCGCGGGAGGAGAAGGCCCGTCTGGTCGCCAACATCGCCGGAGGCCTCTCGCAGGTCACCCGCGACGACGTGATCGAGAAGAACCTCGCCCACTTCCGCGCCGCCGACGCCGACTACGGCCGGCGCGTGGAGGAGGCCGTCCGCGCCCTGCGCGAGGACTGAGCCCCCGGTGAAGCCCCTGCCCGTACCGCGCACCCGGATGAGGGGTGCAGCGCGGCACGGGCAGGACGACGAGGCCGCGGCGGCTGTGCGATGCCAGTGCGGTGGTGAAGGCTCCGGGAACGTCTCCTGACCTGAAGGAGACGCCCTCCCCCGGGGCCGATCGCCGCCGCCGCGGTCCCTGTCACCCTCCGAACCAGGGCGCGGAGTACGGATACGGTCCCGTACTCCGCGCCCTTTCGCGTGTCCGGCGCCGGGCACGCCTCTCCTCGCGTACCTGGGCGGCACACCACCGGCCCGTCTCCGCGCGGGGGCCGGGGCCGGCCATCCAGCCCGTCCGGCGTTCGAGGACGGAACCGTGGGCATGGTGTGCGCTGCTGCCTGCGCGAGGGCCATGGTGGACGCCCTGCCCGTGGATGCGGGACCACCACCGCCAGGGTTCCGTCCTCAAACGCCGGGCTGGCTGGGGGTGCCGGG
>NZ_JBEYKR010000264.1:0-4303 GCF_040703535.1 Streptomyces sp. NPDC007346 | reverse complement strand
ACCCGGCCGGGCGCGGCCCCCGGGGGGGGGCCCCCCCCGTCAACCCGCCCCCCCGGCCGCCCCCCCCCTCCCGGTCCGGGGGGCGGGCCTCCGGTTGTGCCACGGCCAGCTGGTCACCGCCGACTCCGGGTACGGACGGCCGCCAGCCGGCGTGCAGCGGTTCAGTCGTTGTCGGTGTGGGGGAGTCCGTCGTCCAGGACGATGCGGAGGGTCTGGCCTTCGCCGTTGACCGTGGTGAGGTCGGCCGCGATGCGGTTGTAGGTGGTCGTGGCCAGGGCCCAGTCCGCCTCCAGCGGGGTCGCAGTCGAGCGGGTGTCCCACAGCTTGATGAGCAGGCCGATGAGTGAGCGGCCGGACAGGACGGTCTGGACGCGTCCTTCCTTGACGTCCTCGACCGAGGGCGGGGTGCGGAAGTGGTCATGGTCGACGGCCAGGGCGGTGAGCCACTCCCAGGTGTCGCGGTGTGCGACCAGGTCCACGGAGGCCACCCCGGCCGCCTTCAGCAGCAGGACCCCGTGGGTGACCCGCGGGTCCTCCTCCTGGCGGAAGGCCGACGATGAAGCGGCGGGGGCCGTGGGGGTGCTGTTGCCCTGGTAGGCGGCCTCGATCCTCTGCTTGAGCACGTCGTCCTGCCCCCGGCGCTCGGGCTCGGGTTCGGGCTGCGCCTGACGCTTGCTGTCGTCCATGGTTCCCCCCTGGAAGTCGGTGTCGGGTGAGGCGGGCGGCTGCGCCGCCGTGGGCGCGGTCGGGCCGGTTGCCGGATCCGGATCGGGCACCGGTTCGGTGGGCGGGTAGGGGCCGATGACGTCGCCGGGCTCCTCGGTCGGCTTCTGGAGTTCCGCGAGGGGGCGGAGGGTGTCGGCGAGTTCGAGGAGCTGACGGAGCTCGCCGCGGGTCTCGTTGAGATCGCTGATCATCCGGTCCTGGCGGCGCCGTACCTCACGGTTCTCCTCGCGCAGCCCGGTGATGCCTCCCTGGATCGTCTCCAGGAGTTTCAGGCGGGTCTGGGTGAGCTCGCCGTGCAGGGCGGTCAGCCCGACCGTGGGGTCATCGAGACGGCCGACCGGTGCCAGCAGGGCCCGTATCGCCTTCAGTTCCTCCATCGCGCGGTCGAACGCGTCTTTCCACTTCACGTAACCCCCTGGTCACTCAGAGCTGCAACCGGCCGTATCTCCCCATAAGCACTCCATGTGACGCGCCGATTTCCAGCCCTTCCCCTGGCCGGGACCATGCCACCCCCTCCCGAAAGACGCTCGTACGTGATTCGTACGGCATTCGTACGTCAAAGGTTCGCGCTTCGTACGCTCTGTGGGGTAGAGTGTCGGTTAGGAGGTGTTCCATGTCCGAGTTGTTCGACGCGGTCGACGCCCTGGTCGCGTCCCGCGCCACCCTTCCGCCCCCGGCGGAACGCAAGCGGCTGCGCGCCGCGCACGGGCTGACGATCGACGAAGTCGCCGGCGCGCTGAAGGTCCGCCGGGCCACGGTGTCCGGCTGGGAGTCCGGGAAGACCGAGCCCCGCCCCCCAGAACGCGACGCGTACGCCCGGCTGCTGGACAAGCTTGCGGAGCTCTACCCCGCCACCCCAGCCCCGGCCGCAGAGGACGGACCCACGCCGGACGCCCCGGTGCCCGCCACGTTCACCGGCGTGCCCGCTCCGGCTGAGCCGCAGCCCACCGAGCCGATCTCCAGCGCCGAAGTCGTGAGTGACCCGGTGAAGCCGCAGGTTCCCGCTTCGGATCTCGTGGACGCTCCGGCGGCCGCGCCGCGCCCGGCGAGCACGACCAGGCCGTCGACGTCGGGCCGCCCCAGCGCACGCAAGGCGGCCGCGGCCAACACCCCCGCGGGAGGTACGGATCCGCGGTTCGAGAACGGTCCGCTGGCGGTCGTCGACGTCGAGGACGGGAAGGTGCTGGCCTACTGTGTCGGCGGCCTGGTCCTGGACGTGCCCGCCAAGTCCCTGCCCTCGCTGGTGGAGTGGACGCTGAGGGAGGCCAAGCTCGGGCAGCCGAAGCTGTCCGGCCCCGGGAGGCCGGCCGACCCGCTGCTCGTCCTGACCGAGGCAGCCCTGGAGCGCTACGGGCTGCCCGTCACGCTCACGGCGGAGGAGAAAGACGCCGGGCGGATCCCGGAGGGCCACAAGGTCATCAAGCAGCTGAACCGGGCCGACTGGAAGCTCACGAAGAGGGGCTTCGGGCCGTGGGCGCGGATCTACCGCCCGGCCAAGGGCTCGGAACGCCAGTGCGTCCAGCTGTGCATCCCCTCCTGGAACGCGCTGGACCCCCGCTTCTGGGACCACGCCGCAGAACTCCCCCCGGCGGAACTCACCCGCGTTCTGGGCACCTACGCGACCCGGGTGATGACGCCGCGCGGCTCCACCGCCGTCACCAGCCTGGAACTGATGACCGCCCTGCACCCGCCGACCCACGCCGTACGGGACGAGGAGACCGGCGCCCTGCGGCAGGCCGACACCAAGACACCCGGGTCACTCGGCTCAGAACCGGTGGACTGCGCCCCGCCCGAGGCCCCCAACGGGCACCCGGTCCTCAACGCGCTGAACCTGCCACGCTTCCACGTCCGCGGCCCCTCCGAGATGCTGTTCGAGGAGTCCTACGACTGGGCGCGGCCGATGACCGACGCGGAGTGCACGCTGCGCTACCTGGTGGGCCTGGACGTGAACATGGCCTTCGGCGCCGGAGCGAACGGGCTGAACGTCGGCCTCGGTGAGTCGACGCACGTGAAGAACCCGGTGTTCGACCCGAAGCTGCCCGGATCCTGGCTGGTCGACCTCTCCCACGTCGACCTGAACCGAGTGAAGGCCGGCAAGGAGTGGGTGGCCCTGGACGGCAACCTGCTGCCGAGCCCGTTCACGCCCAAGGGCGACCACCCGACCGGTCCGGCCTGGTACGCGACACCGACCGTCGCGTACGCCCAGGAGCTCGGCTACGACGTCGCCCCGACCGAGGCGTACGTCCGGTACGACAACGGCCGCTACCTGGACGGCTGGTACACCCGGCTGCGCGACGCCTACCTCGCCACCATGGCCGACCTCGGCGTCACCACCGACCTCTCGCCGGAAGACTTCCTCACGGCGATGGACGGCTACAAGAACCGTGACCCCGAGCTGGGCATCGTCATCACGGCCATCAAGGCAACGGCCAAGGGAGGCATCGGCAAGCTCCGCGAGCGCCCCCGTGGTGAGGGGTGGCGAACGGGCGAGCGGTGGCGGGCCCTAGACCGTCCCACCTGGCGGCCCGACATCCGGGCGGCGGTCATCTCCCGCACCCGCATCAACCTGCACCGCAAGATCGTCAAGCACGCGGCATTCACCGGCCAGTACCCGATCGCGATCATGTCCGACTGCGTCGTCTACGCCGCGAACGGGCCCAGCCCGCTGGACTTCGTGCCCTACCGGGACGGCAAGCCGCTCCCCGGCGGATTCAAGCTCGGTATCAACCCTGGCCTGGTCAAGCACGAAGGCACCCAGACCGTCCTGTGGGGCGAAGAGGTCCGGGAGAAGTTCGACGCCCCGGAGCTCAACCTCGCCCGGTCCATCAAGGACGGCACCGTCAGCACCGCCGACAACGGAGAGTAGGAGAAGACCGGCATGAGCCTGATCGGGGACGGCTTGAACAAGGCGGTGCAGAAGGCGTTCACCCGCCCTGCGCCGAAGAGCGCGGGCGCGCAGATGCGGTACCTGGTGAAGCAGCTCGGCGGCACGAAGGCGGTCGCGCAGATGCTGCGGGTCTCCCAGCGCACGGTGGAGCGGTACGTGAAGGACCAGATCAAGAAGCCCCGCCCCGATCTCGCCGGACGCCTGGACGGTGAGGTGAAGCAGCGGTGGCAGCCGCAGATCCGGGCCAAGGCCAAGGCGAAGGCGGCGTCCACGGACGGCATCATGATCGACGTCCGCGCCCGCCTCGGGTACACCGCACCGATCGGCTCCACCGACCAGGACCGCATCCGCCACCTCACCCTTGCCCTCCCGCCGGTCCACGCAGCCCGCCTCTTCAAGGCCCAGGAGCAGGGCGCGTCCGACGCCCGCCTCCAGGAGATCGCCGCCGAAGCCCTCAAGGAGGTCTACTTCCAGGACGGCGGCCGCCGCGCCGGCTCCCTGGACGAAGTCCGCTTCACCGACATCGAGCACCTCGAGTTCGACCTGTAGCACTGTCCCGGGCAGCTAGTAAGCATCAGCCTGTGGTGGGGGGGCGGGGGGGCCGCCAGGAGGGGGGGGGGCCGCCCCCCCCCCCAAACCGCCCCCCCCCGAACAGCGCGCGGTGGGTGGGGGTGGGGGGGGGGGGGGGCC
>NZ_JBEYKR010000263.1:0-4344 GCF_040703535.1 Streptomyces sp. NPDC007346 | reverse complement strand
TTCGCACCATCACCCATCGGGTGAACAACGCGGCGCTGAAAGTGGTGGCGGCCGACACCGACACGGTCTCGGGCAAGAAGTCCGGCAAGATCCTGGTCGACGAGGTCTGGGTGTTCGGCAAGCGTGCGAACGCCGACGCCATGCTGATGGAGGCCACCGGCGGCCAGATCTCCCGGGAGGAAGGGTTTGTGATCCTGTTGTCGACGCAGAGCGACGAACCGCCTGCCGGGGTCTTCGAAGAGAAACTGAGCTATTACCGGGATGTTCGCGACGGGGTAGTCAATGACCGCAAGTCGTTGGGGGTTCTGTACGAGTTCCCGGAGGCCATGGTCAAGAGCAAGGCCTACCTCCAGCCGGAAAACTTCTACGTCACCAACCCCAATATGGGGCGGTCGGTCAGCCGTGAATGGCTGGAAGATGAACTGGCGAAGAACCTCCGCAAGGACGAGGGCAGTCAGCGGAAATTCTTCGCCAAGCACCTCAATATCCAGATCGGCATGAACCTGCGAGCCAACCGCTGGGCCGGCGCCGACCATTGGGAAGGGCGGGGCGATACAAGCCTGACGCTCGATGAGTTGCTGCTTCGAAGTGAAGTGGTAGTGGCTGGAATCGACGGCGGCGGACTGGACGACCTTCTGGGTCTGAGCCTGATCGGTCGCGAGCGAGGTAGCCGTCGATGGCTGCACTGGGCTCATGCTTGGGCACACAAGATCGCGCTGGAGCGTCGCAAGGACATCGTCAGCGTCCTGCAGGATTTTGCGGCAGACGGTGACCTGACCATTGTCGATCTGCCCGGCGACGATGTGCGGGACGTTGCCGACATCATCTGCCAAGTACGAGATGCCGGCTTGCTGCCTGAAAAGCAGGCCATCGGCGTCGATGCGGCGGGGATTGGCGACATCATTGACGAGCTCACCACCGAGGAGCGCGGGATCACTATGGAGAGAATCGCTTCAGTGTCTCAAGGCTGGCGCTTGAATGGTGCGATCAAGACCACAGAGCGCAAGGTGGCCGGCGGTGAGTTCATTCACGGCGGCTCCCGGCTGATGGCCTGGTGCGTGGGCAACGCCAAGACCGTGCAGGTCGGCAACGCAATCGCGATCAACAAGCAGATTAGCGGCACCGCCAAAATCGACCCGCTGATGGCGACCTTCGATGCGGCAACGCTGATGGCGCTGAACCCGGAAGGCTCTGGTGATCTCCAGGGCTTCTTTGATAACCCGATCATGGTAGGAATCTGATGGCCGACAAGAAACCGGGCCGGGTGAAGGCTGCGCTTCAAAACTGGCTCGGGGTGCCCATTGGCCTGAAGGACGGCGCATTCTGGCAAGAGTGGTTCGGCAGCTCCGCATCTGGAAAGCATGTCTCGGTCGACAAGGCCATGCAGCTGTCCACGGTATGGGCGTGTGTGAGGCTGCTGTCCGAATCCGTCTCAACGCTTCCGCTCAAGCTGTACCGGCGCCTCCCTGATGGATCTCGAGAGGTCGCCAAAGATCATCCACTGTTCCGTGTGCTGTGCCGCATTCCGAACGCCGAGATGACCCCGCAGCGCTTCATGCTGCTGGTCGTAGCGAGTATTTGCCTTCGAGGTAATGCCTTCATCGAGAAGAAGATGATCGGCAGCAGGATCATCGCCCTGGTACCTCTCCTTCCCCAGTGCATGAGGGTGAAGCGGCAGGACAACGGGCGCCTGAAGTACACGTACAACGAGAATGGCGTGGATCGCGACATTCCCGAGAAGAGCCTGATGCACATCCGTGGCTTTGGCCTAGACGGGGTGTGCGGGATGCTTCCGGTCACCACTGGGCGGGAGATCTTCGGCTCGGCGATGGCGATAGAGGAGGCTGCGGCGAAGGTGTTCGCGCAGGGGATGCAGGCCTCGGGCATCCTGAGCAGCGATGCCAAGATCACGCCGCAGCAGCGTGAGCAGCTTCGCGCCAGCATGCAGGCGTTCATGGGATCGAAGAACGCCGGCAAGATCATGGTGGCGGAGGCGGGCTTCAAGTACCAGGGCATCACGATGAACCCTGAGGCTGCACAGATGCTTGAGTCCAGGTCTTTCGGGATCGAGGAAATGTGCCGTTGGTTCCGCGTGCCGCCGTTCATGGTCGGGCACATGGACAAGCAGTCCAGTTGGGCTGCCTCAGTTGAAGCGCAGAATCTTCACTTCCTTACAAACAGCCTGCGGCCATTGCTGGTCAACATAGAGCAGGAGATCACTCGCTGCCTGATCGGTGAGGCCGATGCCGACGACTACTACGCCGAGTTCGCGGTTGAGGGCTTGCTGCGTGCAGACAACTCGGGCCGCGCAGCCTGGTACAACACGGCCCTGCAAAATGGCTGGATGTCTCGCAACGAGGTGCGGCGGCTGGAGAACTATCCGCCGATCCCGGGCGGCGACACCTATACGGTCCAGTCCGCACTTGTGCCTTTGGAGGAGCTCGGCAAGCCGGCAGCAGGCGTATCGCCGGCAGCCTCGGCATTCATGCTTCGGCTGGTTTCGGCGCGCAACAACGACGACCGCGAGGCCATCAACAAGGCGGTCGAGCTGGCGTCCCAGGCTCTGGAAGCAGGAAACCCGGACGGCCCAATGATGGCCCACGCGCTGATATCGATGCCGCTGCTCAAAGCGGCCTGACCTGGAGCAACCCATGACTCTCAAGACACTACCGGCAGCGCCGGCGGTGCGGCCGCACGCGCGCGTCGAATCCGACCTACTGCCCAAGGCCATGGAGCGCTGGAATCCAGCGATCAAGGCGGCAGCCGGTGACGACTCCACCACTATCACGATGTACGACCCAATCGGTATGGACTGGTGGACGGGCGAGGGCGTCACCGCCAAGCGCATCAGTGCCGCGCTTCGCAGCATTGGCGACAAAGACATCACCGTGAAGATCAACAGCCCAGGCGGCGATGTTTTCGAGGGCTTGGCGATCTACAACCTGCTGCGCGAGCACAGGGGCAAGGTAACCGTTCAGGTGCTTGGCCTGGCTGCCTCGGCTGCGTCGTTCATCGCCATGGCCGGTGATGAAATCCAGATCGCCCGAGCCGGCTTCATGATGATCCACAACGCCTGGACCATCGCCGCTGGCGACCGAAACGACTTCACCGAGGTGGCTGACTTCCTCGACCAGATCGACGCAACCCTGGCCGACATCTACGCGGTTAGGACGGGCGATGAAGCCGCAGCGATGCGCACCCTGATGGACGTAGAGACCTGGATGGGCGGCAGTGCGGCAGTCGAGGCTGGCTTCGCTGACGGCTTGCTCCCATCGGATGCGGCCCAGGAAGACCCGCAAGCCATCGCGCCTCAGCAGGTCGCGGCGCGACGCCTGGATACGATCCTGGCCAAACAGGGCATGCCTCGCTCAGAGCGTCGCTCCCTGATCCAAGAACTCAAGGGGGGTACGCCTGGCGCTGCCCCCTCCGGTACGCGCAGCGCTGCCGAAAACCAGGCCGACTTGGCCAACCACTTTGCCGATCTACAGGCCGCCATGTCGCGGTTCTCGGCAGCAGCCCTCACGTAACCGGAGAAAATTCCATGGCAGATAACACCGCTGACCTGCTGAAGCAGGTTTCCGCCGAGCTCAAGCAGGCCACCAGCGACTTCAGCAAGCAGGCCGAGAACGCGCTTAACGAAGCAAAGAAGGCCGGAAGCCTGTCCGAAGAAACCAAGAATGCCGTCGACGAACTGGCGACCAAGTTCAACAGCCTGACCGAGGCCGAGAAGCAGCTGAAAGCCCAGCTGGGCGAGCTCGAGCAGGAGTTCGCGCGCCGGCCGTCGGCTGGCACCCAGCAAGCCCAGGACAGCCTCGGCGGCGTCGTGATCAAGAGCGAAGCGCTGAAGCAGTTCTCGGCCAGCGTCGAAGGCGGAAAACGGGTGAACATTCCCGTCAGCGCGGCTCTGCTGTCCACTGACGTTCCGGCCGGCATCGTCGAGCCTCAGCGCCTTCCCGGCATCGACACTGCGCCGAAGCAGCGCCTGTTCATCCGCGACCTGATTGCCCCGGGCCGAACCACCGCCCCGGCGATCTTCTGGGTGCAGCAGACCGGCTTCACCAACGCCGCCAAGGTCGTGGCCGAGGGCACCGCCAAGCCGTACTCGAGCATCGAATTCGCGTCGAAGCTCACCGCGGTGTCGACTATCGCCCACATGTTCAAGGCCTCCAAGCAGATCCTGGACGACTTTGCTCAGCTGGGTTCGACCATCGACGTCGAAATGCGCTACGGCCTCAAGTACGTCGAGGAGCAGGAGATCCTGTTCGGTGACGGCACTGGCGTGCACCTGCACGGTATCGTCCCTCAGGCCTCGAAGTACGTCCCGGCATTCGAGGTAGAGAAACG
>NZ_JBEYKR010000262.1:0-4370 GCF_040703535.1 Streptomyces sp. NPDC007346 | reverse complement strand
GCCGCGGTGGGGGGGGCGCGGGCCCCCACGGCGCCGGGGACCACCCCGTCTCGGAGCGGAAGGGGCCACATTGCCGCGCAGACGCTGCTACCCCTCCGACGCCTGGGACGACGAATGGGCGCTGATCGAACCGCTACTACCGGTCCCGGCCTGCGACACCCCCACCGGCGGCCGGCCGGAGAAGCACCCGCGGCGCGAGATCGTCGACGCGATCCGCTATGTCGTGGACACCGGCTGCAAATGGCGAGCCCTCCCGCGCGACTTCCCGCCCTGGCGAACGTGTTACGGATTCATGGCCCGCTGGGCGGCCGCCGGCGTCGTCGGACAGATCCGTGACCAGCTCCGCAAGCGCATCCGCCGCGAACTCGGCCGGTCACCTGGGGCGGTCGCGACCGTGATCGACTCCCAGTCGGTCAAGGCCGCCGAGACCGTCGGCCGCGACTCCCGCGGCTATGACGGCGCTAAGAAGATCAACGGCCGTAAACGCCACCTCGTGGTCGACACCAAGGGCCTGCCGCTGTTCGTCATGGTCACCCCGGCCGACATGACCGACCGCGAAGCGGCGAAAGAAGTCCTGTTCCGGCTCCGGCTGATGCACCCTGAGATCACGATCGCCTGGGCCGACTCCGGCTATGCCGGACAGCTGGTGACCTGGGCCAAGAGGTATCTCGGGCTCACGCTGAAAACGGTGATCCGGCCGAAGAACACGCCTGGGTTCGTGATCCTGCCCCGCCGCTGGGTCGTCGAGCGGTCCCTCGCTTGGATCATGCACGCGCGCCGTCACGCGAGAGACTACGAGCGGTTGATCCAGCATTCGGAATCGCTGATCACCTGGGCCGCAATCACGCTTATGACCAGACGAATCACCCGCCGGTCATCCCGCCGCAGTGGTCAACCCGACTACCGCGAAGCCCACCGGGACTGATCCAGACCGTGTTGCCGGTCAGCAACGCCACCCTCACTCGCCCAACAACTGGCTCTTCGACTACTTTCTCACGCAGGCCCGGCTCACCGCGGGCGAACCGGACATCCACGCTGCCCGCCCCCCGGGCCTCACCTGACCTTGTTCGAATCCTGACCTGCGAGGAACACACCGGACCTTAAGCACAGGCGCTGAGGCAGCGGCGCACGAGGGCGAGGGTGCGCTGTGTGACCGTATCGAGTGGGGTGCCGTTCTCGACGGCGGCCAGGGCGGTGTGCAGCATTCCGGCGATCAGGTCGGCAGTGAGCGCCGGCTCGGGAACGCCGAGTTCCCGGACGGCGGCGCGGAACGGTTCGACCTGCTCCAGGTGGAGTTCCATCAGCCTCTGCTGGCAGGCCGGGGGAAGGCCGGCGTTCATGAGGGCGACGGCGGGCCGGTGGGCGCCTTCGGCGCCCAGGCGGAGGCTTTCCCTGAAGAACGCCTCGACGCGTTCCAGCGGGCCGTTCGCGGCGGCTATGGCGCGGGTGAGTGCCTCGTTGGAGCGCCGGAAGGCTTCCTCGGTGATGGTGGCCAGGAGGGATGCCGAGGAGTTGAAGTACTGGTAGACGCTGGAGCGGGCCAGGCCCGCGCGGGCGCCGACCGTCGCCGGTGTGACGGCGGCGGCGCCCTCGTCGACCAGGATGTCGATCGCCGCCCCGATCAGCGCCTCGCGTTGCTGGGCGCGGTGCTCGGCGACGGTGGAGGCGTTGATCTTCGGCATGCGGGGCGGGCTCCTGGAAGGGTGGACAGGGGCCGGGAATGCGGCGCCGGTTGGCGGCCCCCGTCAGGACAGGCGACCGTCGACCATCTCGTACACCCGGTCGGCAGCGTCCATTATCGCCGTGTCGTGGGTGACCATGACCGTGGCCGTGCCGCGCTCATGGGTCTGCTCGGCGATCAGCCGCACCGCCTCGGCGGACCGTACCCGGTCCAGTGCCGAGGTGGGTTCGTCCACCAGCAGGACGGCGGGGGAGCTCATCAGTGCGCGGGCCAGGCCCGCGCGCTGGCGCTCGCCGCCCGACAGCTGATGCGGACGGGAGCCGGCGCGGTGGGCCAGTCCGACGGCTTCGATGAGCTCGTCTGCGCGGGCCCGGGCAGCGGTGTCGAGGCGACCGTCGATGTGCAGGGGCAGCAGGAGCTGTTCCCCGACGGTGAGGGAGGCCAGCAGGTTCGACTGCTGGAAGACGAAGCCGATGTGGCGGAGACGGGTGGCGGTGCGTTCCTTGTCCGACAGCCCGGTCAGCTCGGTGCCGCTGATGTGTACGGTGCCCGAGGCCGGCCGCTGGAGGCCGCCGGCGACGGCGAGGAGGCTGGACTTGCCGGACCCGGAGGGGCCGACGACGGCGACGAACTCACCGGGGGCGACGGTCAGGCCAACGCCGTCGAGGGCGGTGACGGCGGTATCGCCGTCGCCGAGGGTGAGGGTGACGTCGTCAAGGCGCAGGCCGCCGGAGGCCGTGGTGTCCGCGGCGGCCTGGTGGTCGGTGGCGGGTGTGGTCATCGGGTGGCTCCCAGAGCGGTCAGGGGGTCGACGGCGGTGATGCGGCGGACGGCGACGACAGCGCCCACGGTCCCGAGGGCGATGAGGAGGCCGGAGGAGGTGGCGATAGCCGGGGCGGAGAGGGAGAAGGGGGCCTTGCCGATCATCGCGCTGCCCAGGGCCAGGCCGACGGCGGTGCCAAGGGCCGTGGCCGCGACGAGCACGGCGACGACCTGGATGAGCGCGTCGCGCAGGATGTATCCGGTGGGGGCGCCGAGCGCCTTCAGCAGGGCGATCTCGGGCTTGCGCTGCACGGTCCACACGGTGAAGAACGCGCCGACGACCAGGGCGGAGATGGCGTACAGGAAGCCCTTGATCAATGCCATGGTGCTGGATTCGGCCGTGTAGCCCGGCGACGCGTCGAAGGTGGTCTCCTTGGTGTCGGCGCGGGTGCCGGTCGCCTTTTCGACCGCGGCGACGTCGGCGCCCGCCTTCAGGGTCAGGGCGACGGCGGTGGCCTGCCGGCTTGCGGCCTCGGGCAGGTCGCCCGGCAGGCCGTAGTGCAGATGCCTCCACGTGTCGATGTCCGCGTAGGCGATGCCGATGTGGCCGTAGGAGACGGTCTCGTCGACCAGTCCGACGACCTTCAGCCGCACGTCGCTCTTGTCCGCGGTCAGCACGTCTCCGACCTTCACGCCCAGGTCGGCGATCTCCTGGGTGATCACGATGCCCGCACCGCTCTCCGCCAGGCCCTCACCCTGGGTCGGTCGGGGGGCCAGGGGGGAGTTCGGTGCCATGCCGAAGACGGCGAGGTTGACCTGCTCTCCCTTCTTGGTGCCCTCGGTCACCTGGGCGTTCACCAGGGTGTTCCCGAACGGCTCCGCCCGCTCCACACCCGGGGCCTCGGACCATGCCTGCCAGTCCTCACGCTCCACGGTCGAACGGGAGAACTGCTCGCTGGTCGCCTTCTCGTCGAAGGCCAGGTGGGTCACGGGAAGTGCCCGGAGGCCGGATATGCCGGCGTCCGCCAGCCCGGCGGCAAGCCCGGACAGGAGGACACCGAGTACGGCGATGAGCGCGACCACCGCGCCCATCAGGGCGAAGCGACCGCGGGCGAAGCGCAGATCGCGTAGGGCAAGGAACACGGAGCTCTCCGAGCGATGGAGGGAAGAGGACACGAGAGACGAGCCACGCCGCTTCTTTGCCTAAACTTGACGACGTGAGCGTCGGTATCCTATCGGATGTTGTCGACGTGCCGGTCGGCATGCTGGGTCACGTACCTGGGCCGGGTCCGCTCCGCCAGACCGCCCCCGTGCAGCGTGGCCAGGCTTCGCCTGGAATTTGTACCGGGTCCGCCGACCGGCCGGATCGCCCACAAGGCCCGGTCGCAGAGCTGTTGATCACGACATCGGAACGGGCTGAGGAAGCCGCCGTCACTGCCCGGGGACCGGCGGACCGCCGTCGCGTAAAGTTCCTTCTCGCCGGACCGCGCCCCAGCCCCGTTCCAGATCCACGTACGGCGGTGTGCTCGTCCACCAGGGCGCGGGCCTGCCCGTACGACAGCCGGGCGGACCCGGTGTCCGGGCGGAAGTCGCGCGGGGTGACAACCTTGCCTGGCCAGCCGCCCACCACGGCCGACAGAGGCTCAGCGCACGATCTAACGCCGATGTTCCTCAGACCCCGTGCCCCTGCGGCAGGACTCCCGGCTCACTCTCCCGTCCGCGAGGCTCCGCACCGGAGATCCGGTCACCGCACGCTGCCCGCGAACCGGACCCAGCCCCCCTGTTCGAATCCTGACCTGCGAAGAATCCGGCCGGAGGTTCAGACACAGGCACTGAGCTTGTTTTTTAACGTCCCCTGCTGAAGGGCCAGTTGGCCATTAGTGGGCGATGAGACAACGGTGCGGCCTTGGTGTGATCATGTGCGTTG
>NZ_JBEYKR010000261.1:0-4429 GCF_040703535.1 Streptomyces sp. NPDC007346 | reverse complement strand
ACCGGCGCCACCCCCGCAACGCCCCCCCTGAGCGGTGGCGGCCCGGGTGGCCCGAGGGGCAGCACCGCACGGTGCTGCCCCTCGGACCTGTTCCGGGGCGGGCGCCACGGGCCGCCGCTTCCCGTGGATGCGGGTCAGGGGCCGGGCCCCTCGTAGGGTGAGGCCATGTCTGCCACGTTGAGCTCCGAGAAGACCGCGGCCGCGCTCCGCAGATCGGCACGCGTCTCGGTCGAACTGCTGCTGGTCCTGTTGATGGCCGCCGTCGTCCTGTGGCTTGTGGGCCGGACGTGGTCGGTGGTGTGGCCCCTCATAGTGGGTCTGCTGCTCACCACCCTGACCTGGCCTCCGGCCCGCTTCCTGCGCCGCCGCGGATGGCGGCCCGCACCCGCCGCGGCGCTGGTGACCGTGTTGTCCCTCGTCGTCGGCGCCGGAGTCGTGGCGCTGATCGCGGTGCCGGTCGCCTCCCAGTCCGGCCAGCTCGCCGACGGTGTCGTCGCGGGTATCGGCCGGATGCGCGAGTGGGCCGCCGGCCCGCCGCTGAACATCAGCGACGCCCAGATCACCGGTGCCTTCGACGCCGCCGTCGACCGCATCGAGAACAGTGTGGGCAGCGTGGTCACCACGGCGGTCACCGGGGTGAGCACCGTCTTCAGCGGCCTGGTCACCGCCGTGCTGGCCCTCTTCCTGATGTTCTTCTTCCTCAAGGACGGCCCGCGGTTCCTCCCGTGGCTCACCCGTCAGCTGCCCGGCCGGCTCGCCACCGACATCCCCGTCGTGGCCGAGCGCTGCTGGAACACGCTCGGTTCGTTCGTGCGGTCCCAGGCCTTCGTGGGTCTGATCGACGCGGTCCTCATCGGCATCGGTCTGTGGATCCTGGACGTTCCCCTGGTGCTTCCGCTGGCGGTGCTGACGTTCGTGACCGCGTTCGTGCCGATCGTGGGTGCGGTGTTCGCGGGCTTCGTCGCTGTGCTCATCGCGCTCGTCTCCAACGGCCTGACGGACGCGCTGATCGTGCTGGCGATCATCATCGCGGTGCAGCAACTGGAGGGCAACGTCCTCCAGCCCATGATCCAGAGCCGCGGCCTCGGTCTGCACGCGGCGGTGGTCCTGCTGGCGGTGACGCTCGGCGGCAGCCTGGCCGGAGTCGTGGGCAGCCTGATCGCGGTGCCGATCGCGGCCTTGGTCGCCGTCGTCTGGAACTACGTGCGCGAGCAGCTCAGCGATCCGCAGGAGGGGCCGGAGCAGGATCAGGGCCCTGAGCCGGAGCCGGCCCCGGGCGAGCCCGGTCCCGACACCGCTGTTCCCGCGCGATAGCGGTGCGGCCGGGCGCCCCGGCGTAACACCCTTGCCCGCCGGGGCCCTTGGCCCTCTCCGTACGGCCCGGACACCTGCCGGCCCGCCTCACCACCACCGAGGCGGGCCGGCTTTCCGTTGCCGCTCCGCGGTGTGCGGCGCGCCGGGCCGTGGAGAGCTCGTACAGATTCCCCGCACGGGTCTAGGCCCGCGCCGCCCTCTTGCTATACCTTGCGTCTAATAGCTTGCTAGACGCGGTGTCTAACAAGCGGGGGCGGCGCTCGGCGGCCATCGATCTCATCGGGCGGGAACGCGGTGGGGGACGGCTCGGGCGGCGCCGGGTCGATCTCTCGATTCAAGGAGCCGCACCATGTCAAGCAGCACCGTTCGGCCGGAGGACCAGGACCGGCTCGCCGAGCAGGACGTCGCCCGACGCCTGCTCGACTCGGCCGCCAAACTCTCCTACGACCCCGCCACCCAGGTCGACTGGGAGACCCCGCTCGACCCGGACCACCACGGCGCGAGCCCCGAGTGGTCCACGCTCTACGGCACCGCCTACTGGAACGAGCTGACCGACGCCCAGCGCAAGGCGCTCACCCGCCAGGAAGCCGCCTCCGTCGCCAGCACCGGCATCTGGTTCGAGATGATCCTCCAGCAGATGGTGCTCCGCGACATGTACGCCAAGGACCCGACCGACCCCCGGTTCCAGTGGGCGCTCACCGAGGTCGCCGACGAGTGCCGCCACTCGATCATGTTCGCCCGGGGCGCGGCGAAGCTGGGCGCCCCGGCCTACCGGCCGCGCCGCCCCGTGGTGGAGCTGGGACGCGCCTTCAAGACCCTGGCCTTCGGCGAGGCGGCCTACGCGGCGATACTCGTCGCCGAGGAAGTCCTCGACGTCATGCAGCGCGACTGGATGCGGGACGAGCGGGTCGCGCCCTTCGTCCGCACCATCAACAACATCCATGTCGTGGAGGAGTCGCGGCACATGAAGTTCGCCCGCGACGAGACCCGCAAACGGCTGCGGGACGCGGGAGCGGTACGGCGTCAGCTCAACGCCGTCGTGGTGGCGATCGCCTCGTACTACATCGTCACCAGCATGGTGAACCGGGACGTCTACGCCAACGCGGGCCTGGACTCCCGGCGCGCGCGGGCCGAGGCCAAGGTCAACGAGCACCACAAGTCGCTGATGCGCTCCAGCTGTTCGGGGCTGATGGAGTTCCTGGCCTCGGCCCGGCTGCTGACGAAGCCCGCGCTGTTCTTCTACAAGCGGGCCTCGCTGATCTGATCCGGGGCGTACGCCTCCGGCCGACGACCCGGGCCCGCGCCTCCGGCCGACCACCCGGGCCCGCGGCCCCGGCAGACGACCCGGGTCCACGCCTCCGGGCGACGGCCCGCTCCGTACCCCCGGCCGACGAACCGAGCGGAGGACCCGCCTCGATGATCCGCGCCGCCGATCCCCGACCACGACCCGAGACGACGAGATGACCTACGCCATCACCCAGACCTGCTGCTCCGACGCCACCTGCGTCGCCGTGTGTCCCGTCAACTGCATCCACCCGACCCCGCAGGAGCGGGCGTTCGGCAGTACGGAGATGCTCCACGTCGACCCGGAGACCTGCATCGACTGCGGCGCCTGCGCCGATGCCTGCCCGGTCGACGCGATCTTCCCGGTGGACAGCCTCTTCGGGGCGCAGAAGGAGTACGCCGCCATCAACGCGGCCTACTTCACGGACCGGGAGCCCGAACCCGCCCCCGCCGGGCCGAACTTCCACGTCTGGGGCGAGCCCACCTTCGAGCGCAGCCTGCCCTCCGACTTCGCCCCGATCCGGGTGGCGGTCGTCGGCACCGGACCGGCCGGCATGTACGCCGCCGAGGATCTGCTGCTGCACACCAACGCCGAGGTGACCCTGGTCGACCGGCTCCCGGTGGCGGGCGGCCTCGTCCGCTACGGCGTGGCGCCCGACCACCCCGCGACGAAGAAGGTCGGCGAGACCTTCGCCCGGTTCCACTCCCACCCCCGGGTACGGATGCATCTGGGCGTCGAGGTCGGCAGGGACATCACGGCCCAGGAACTCGCTGCACACCACGACGCGGTGATCTACGCGGTCGGCGCCTCCACCGACCGCCGGCTCGGCATCCCGGGGGAGGATCTGCCCGGCAGCGCCTCGGCCACCTCGTTCGTGTCCTGGTACAACGCCCACCCGGAGGTGGCGCCCGACTCCGTGCACCTGGCCGCGGACCGTGTGGTGGTCGTCGGCAACGGCAACGTCGCCCTCGACGTCGCACGCATCCTCGTCGCGGACCCCGACACGCTGGCCGCCACGGACATCGCCGACCACGCGCTCGCGGCGCTGCGCGGGTCCCAGGTGCGCGAGGTGGTCCTGCTGGGGCGGCGCGGCCCCGAGGACGCGGCGTGCACGGCCTCCGAGTTGCTCGCCCTGAAGCACCTGCCGGGGGTCGGCCTGGTCGTCGACGACCACGACCCCAGGACCGGCGCGGCGATCGACGGGGCGGCCCCCGGAGGGAAGGCGGCGCTGCTGCGGGACGTGGAGCGCCGGGCGGTGGACTGGTCGCGGCCCCCGGAACCGGGCCGGCGCATCGTCTTCCGCTTCCACTCCGCCCCGGTGGAGGCGCTCGGGGAGGACCGCGTCACGGCCGTGCGCGTGACAGCGGGGCCGGGGGAGCGGGACATCCCGGCGGGCCTGCTGCTGCGGGCGGTGGGCTACCGGGGCGTGGCCGTGCCGGGACTGCCCTTCGACGAGGCGTCGGGCACCGTACCGCACCAGGATGGCCGGGTGAGCGGTATGCCCGGGACGTACGTCGTCGGCTGGATCAAGCGCGGCCCTTCGGGCGGCATCGGCGCCAACCGCACTTGCGCGGCCGAGACCGTCGGAACGCTGCTGGCCGACGCCATGGCGGGCGCCCTGCCCTCCCCGGCCCACCCGTCCACCGCCTTCCGCCGCCTCGCCCGCCGCCGCGGCCGTGACGTCGTCGACGCCCGGGGGCTGGCCGCCATCGACCGGGCGGAGGCGGCCCGTGGCCGCGAGCACGGCCGCCCGCGCGTCAAGCTCGCAACGGTGCCCGCCCTGGTCGCGGCGGCGAAGGGGCGCCGCCGCCGCAGGACGCCGGGCTGAGC
>NZ_JBEYKR010000260.1:0-4540 GCF_040703535.1 Streptomyces sp. NPDC007346 | reverse complement strand
ATCAGCAAGAAGAACACGAAATCGACGATCGCTGCCGGCATCATGCTGACGGCGCTGATCTTGAACTGGCGGCACGACGAGGAGCTGCTGATCATCGCGCCGACGATTGAGGTTGCAGCTAACAGCTACAAGCCGGCCGCCGGTATGGTGCGGGCCGATCCCGAGCTTAGCGAGCTGCTCCACGTCCAGGACCATATTCGCACCATCACCCATCGGGTGAACAACGCGGCGCTGAAAGTGGTGGCGGCCGACACCGACACGGTCTCGGGCAAGAAGTCCGGCAAGATCCTGATCGATGAGGTTTGGGTGTTCGGCAAGCGCGCGAACGCAGACGCCATGCTGATGGAGGCAACCGGTGGCCAGATTTCCCGAGACGAAGGGTTCGTTATCCTGCTGTCAACGCAGAGCGATGAGCCGCCGGCAGGCGTCTTCGAGGAGAAGCTGAGCTACTACCGAGATGTTCGCGACGGCGTGGTCAATGACCGCAAGTCGCTGGGTGTCCTGTACGAGTTCCCCGAGGCCATGGTCAAAAGCAAGGCCTACCTCAAGCCGGATAACTTCTACGTTACCAACCCCAACATGGGCCGCTCGGTCAGCAGGGAGTGGCTGGAAGACGAACTGGCGAAGAACCTGCGCAAGGATGAGGGGGGTCAGCGGAAGTTCCTGGCCAAGCACCTGAATGTCCAGATCGGCATGAACCTGCGAGCGAATCGCTGGGCCGGCGCCGACCATTGGGAAGGGCGGGGCGATAAAAGCCTGACGCTCGATGAGTTGCTGCTTCGAAGTGAAGTGGTAGTGGCTGGAATCGACGGCGGTGGACTGGACGACCTTCTGGGTCTGAGCCTGATCGGTCGCGAGCGCGGTAGCCGTCGATGGCTGCACTGGGCTCATGCCTGGGCACACAAGATCGCGCTGGAGCGTCGCAAGGACATCGTCAGCGTCTTGCAGGATTTTGCGGCAGACGGTGACCTGACCATCGTCGATCTGCCCGGCGACGATGTGCGGGACGTCGCCGACATCATCTGCCAAGTACGAGATGCCGGCCTGCTGCCTGAAAAGCAGGCCATCGGCGTCGATGCCGCAGGCATCGGCGACATCATTGACGAGCTCACCACCGAGGAGCGCGGGATCACTATGGAGAGAATCGCTTCAGTGTCTCAAGGCTGGCGCTTGAATGGTGCGATCAAGACCACAGAGCGCAAGGTGGCCGGCGGTGAGTTCATTCACGGAGGCTCCCGGCTGATGGCCTGGTGCGTGGGCAACGCCAAGACCGTGCAGGTCGGCAACGCAATCGCGATCAACAAGCAGATCAGCGGCACCGCCAAAATCGACCCGCTGATGGCGACCTTCGATGCGGCAACGCTGATGGCGCTGAACCCGGAAGGCTCTGGTGATCTCCAGGGCTTCTTTGATAACCCGATCATGGTAGGAATCTGATGGCCGACAAGAAACCGGGCCGGGTGAAGGCTGCGCTGCAAAACTGGCTCGGGGTACCCATCAGCTTGAAGGACGGCGCATTTTGGCAGGAGTGGTTCGGCAGCTCCGCTTCTGGAAAGCACGTTTCGGTCGACAAGGCCATGCAGCTGTCCACAGTGTGGGCGTGTGTGAGGCTGCTGTCCGAATCCGTCTCAACGCTTCCGCTCAAGCTGTACCGGCGCCTCCCTGATGGATCTCGGGAGGTCGCCAAAGATCATCCATTGTTCCGTGTGCTGTGCCGCATTCCGAACGCCGAGATGACCCCGCAGCGCTTCATGCTGCTGGTCGTGGCGAGTATTTGCCTTCGAGGTAATGCCTTCATCGAGAAGAAGATGATCGGCAGCAGGATCATCGCCCTGGTGCCTCTCCTTCCCCAGTGCATGAGGGTGAAGCGGCAGGACAACGGGCGCCTGAGGTACACGTACAACGAGAATGGCGTGGAACGCGACATTCCCGAGAAGAGCCTGATGCACATCCGCGGCTTTGGCCTAGACGGGGTGTGCGGGATGCTTCCGGTCACAACCGGGCGGGAGATCTTCGGCTCGGCGATGGCGATAGAGGAGGCTGCGGCGAAGGTGTTCGCGCAGGGGATGCAGGCCTCGGGCATCCTAAGCAGCGATGCCAAGATCACGCCGCAACAGCGCGAGCAGCTACGGGCCAGCATGCAAGCGTTCATGGGATCGAAGAACGCCGGCAAGATCATGGTGGCGGAGGCGGGCTTCAAGTACCAGGGCATCACGATGAACCCTGAGGCTGCACAGATGCTGGAATCCAGGTCCTTCGGGATCGAGGAAATGTGCCGTTGGTTCCGCGTGCCGCCGTTCATGGTCGGGCACATGGACAAGCAGTCCAGTTGGGCTGCCTCAGTTGAAGCGCAGAACCTTCACTTCCTTACAAACAGCCTGCGGCCATTGCTGGTAAACATCGAGCAGGAGATCACTCGCTGCCTGATCGGCGAGGCCGATGCCGACGACTACTACGCCGAGTTCGCGGTTGAGGGCTTGCTGCGTGCAGACAACTCGGGCCGCGCAGCCTGGTACAACACGGCCCTGCAAAATGGCTGGATGTCTCGCAACGAGGTGCGGCGGCTGGAGAATTATCCGCCGATCCCGGGCGGCGACACCTACACAGTCCAGTCCGCACTTGTGCCATTGGAGGAGCTCGGCAAGCCGGCAGCAGGCGTATCGCCGGCGGCCTCAGCATTCATGCTTCGGCTGGTCTCGGCGCGCAACAACGACGACCGAGAGGCCATCAACAAGGCTGTCGAGCTGGCATCTCAGGCTCTGGAAGCTGGAAACCCAGACGGACCCATGATGGCCCACGCGCTGATATCGATGCCGCTGCTCAAAGCGGCCTGACCTGGAGTAACCCATGACCCTCAAGACACTACCGGCAGCGCCGGCGGTGCGGCCGCACGCGCGCGTCGAATCCGATCTACTGCCCAAGGCCATGGAGCGCTGGAATCCAGCGATTAAGGCGGCAGCCGGTGACGACTCCACCACTATCACAATGTACGACCCAATCGGTATGGACTGGTGGACGGGTGAGGGCGTCACAGCCAAGCGCGTCAGTGCCGCACTTCGCAGCATCGGCGACAAAGACATCACCGTGAAGATCAACAGCCCAGGCGGCGATGTTTTCGAAGGCCTGGCGATCTACAACCTGCTGCGCGAACACAAGGGCAAGGTGACCGTTCAGGTGCTTGGCCTCGCTGCCTCTGCTGCTTCGTTCATTGCTATGGCCGGCGATGAAATCCAGATCGCCCGAGCCGGTTTCATGATGATCCACAACGCTTGGACCATCGCCGCTGGCGACCGAAACGACTTCACCGAAGTCGCCGACTTCCTCGACCAGATCGACGGAACCCTGGCCGATATCTACTCGGTCAGGACCGGGGATGAGGTCGCCGCGATGCGCGCCCTCATGGATGTCGAGACCTGGATGGGCGGCAGTGCGGCAGTCGAGGCCGGCTTCGCTGACGGCTTGCTCCCATCGGATGCGGCCCAGGAAGACCCGCAAGCCATCGCGCCCCAGCAGGTCGCGGCGCGACGCCTGGATACGATCCTGGCCAAACAGGGCATGCCTCGCTCAGAGCGTCGCTCCCTGATTCAAGAACTCAAGGGGGGTACGCCTAGCGCTGCCCCCTCCGGTACGCGCAGCGCTGCCGAAAACCAGGCCGACTTGGCCAACCACTTTGCCGATCTACAGGCCGCCATGTCGCGGTTCTCGGCAGCAGCCCTCAAGTAACCGGAGAAGATCCCATGGCAGATAATACCGCCGACCTGTTGAAGCAGGTCTCCAACGAGCTCAAGCAGGCTACCAGCGATTTCAGCAAGCAGGCCGAGAACGCGCTGGCCGAGGCCAAGAAGGCCGGAAGCTTGTCCGAAGAAACCAAGAATGCCGTCGACGAACTGGCGACCAAGTTCAACAGCCTGACCGAGGCCGAGAAGCAGCTGAAAGCCCAGCTGGGCGAGCTCGAGCAGGAGTTCGCGCGCCGGCCTTCGGCTGGCACTCCGCAAGCCCAGGACAGCCTCGGCGGCGTTGTGATCAAGAGCGAAGCGCTCAAGCAGTTCGCGGCCAGCATCGAGGGCGGTAAGCGCGTCAACATTCCGGTCAGCGCCGCCCTCCTTTCCACCGATATCCCGGCCGGCATCGTCGAGCCCCAGCGCCTGCCCGGCATCGACACCGCGCCGAAGCAACGTCTGTTCATCCGCGACCTGATCGCCCCGGGCCGAACCACCGCCCCGGCGATCTTCTGGGTGCAGCAGACCGGCTTCACCAACGCCGCCAAGGTCGTGGCCGAGGGTACCGCCAAGCCGTACTCGAGCATCGAATTCGCGTCGAAGCTCACCGCGGTGTCGACCATCGCCCACATGTTCAAGGCCTCCAAGCAGATCCTGGACGACTTCGCCCAGCTGGGTTCGACCATCGATGTTGAAATGCGCTACGGCCTCAAGTACGTGGAGGAACAGGAGATCCTGTTCGGTGACGGCACTGGCGTGCACCTGCACGGTATCGTCCCTCAGGCCTCGAAGTACGTCCCGGCATTCGAGGTAGAGAAACG
>NZ_JBEYKR010000259.1:0-4921 GCF_040703535.1 Streptomyces sp. NPDC007346 | reverse complement strand
GTCTGGGGGGGCGCGGTCGCCGTCTCCCGCAAGCGCCTCAGCAGGCTGATGCGCGGAGTCACCTGATCCAGGGCGGGCGGCTACGCGGGGCGGGGGTGGCGGCCGGTCGGCCGCCACCCTGCCCGCCGGCTCAGGCCCGGGAGGCGTCGCCCGCGGTCGCCGACTGCCACGCCGCGTACAGCTCCGCGTACCGGCCGGGGCGTGCCGCCAGCTCCTCGTGCGTGCCCTGCTGGACGATGCGTCCGGCGTCGAAGACCAGCACCCGGTCGGCCGCCTCGGCGGTGGAGAGCCGGTGTGCCACCGAGACCGCGGTACGGCCCCGGGTGGCGGTCTCCAGGGCCCGCTGGAGGCGCTGCTCGGTCGCCGGGTCGACGGCCGAGGTCGCCTCGTCGAGTACGAGCAGGTCGGGGTCGGCCAGGTACGCGCGGGCCAGCGCCACCAGTTGGCGTTCGCCCGCCGACAGCGCCTCGCCGCGCGGTCCGGCCTCGGTGTCCAGGCCGTGCGGGAGGGACTCGACCCAGCCGGTCAGCCCGAGATCGGCGAGCGCGCCGCGGACCTCGTCGTCGCCGACGTCGGGGCGGCCGTAGCGGATGTTCTCCCCGACGGTGGTGTTGAAGAGGAAGCCGTCCTGCGGCACCATCACCACCCGCCGCCGCAGCGAGGCCAGGGGTACGTCCCTCAGCGGCACCCCGCCCAGCAGCACCCGGCCCGAGGTCGGATCGGCCAGCCTGGTCAGCAGTTTGACGAAGGTCGACTTGCCCGAGCCCGTCTCGCCGACCACGGCGACCCGGCTGCGCGGGGCGATCTCCACCGAGACCCCGTGCAGCACGCGCGCGCCGTCGGGGTAGGCGTACTCCACCTCCTGGAAGCCGACCCCCACCGGGCCCGGCGCCAGCTCCACGCCCCTCTCGCCCGGGTCCTCGACCTCGCGCGGCGCCTCGATGACGGCAAGCGTACGGCGCAGCCCGGCGAGCGCGTTCTGGAGCTCGTTGAGCACCTCGGTGCTCATCTGCGCCGGACCGATGAAGAGCGTCACCAGGAAGAGGAAGGCGACCAACTCGCCTGCTGTCATATGGCCGTTGACGCCCAGCACCACGCCGAAGCTGACCACCGCGCCGATGGCCAGCGCCGCCGCGACCTCCCCGCTGGAGAGGGTGACGGCCACCAGCCGCTGGGCCCTGCCCTGCGCCTTGCGGTGCTCCTCCACCGCCGTGTCGATACGCCGGCCGATCAGTCCGGAGGCATTGTGCGCGCGGATCACGGCCGTCCCGGCGACGGCCTCGCCGGTGGTGGCGAGCATCGCGCCGGCGCGGGTCCGGACATCGGCGTAGCGGAAGGAGAGCTGGTTCTGCAACCGCGGCAGGATCAGCGCCAACGGCAGGAAGACCGCCCATACCGTCAGGGCCAGCGCCCAGGAGTAGCCGAACATCACGGCGCTGCCCACCAGCAGTTGGCAGCCGCTGACCAGCAGCATGCCGCCGAACTGGAGGAAGATGCTGAACTGGTCCACGTCGCTGGTGACCCTGGCCACCAGATCGCCGCGCTGCTCGCCGCCGAGCGCGGGCGCGGACAGGTCGTGCACCCGCCGGAACGCCTTCTTGCGCATCTCCGCGAGCGCCGTCTCCACTTCCCGGTAGAGCCGGTGGTTCATCCGGTAGGTGACCCATGCCGTGCAGAGCACCGCCACCGCGCAGATCGCGACCGCGCCGAGCACGAAGCCGGTGCGCGGGCCCTCGTCGGACCGGATGCCGGTGTCGAGCGTCAACTGCACCGCGATCGGCACCACCACCCGGCCGCCGGCGGCGATCACCGCGAGCAGCAGGACGACGAACAGGGCGCGGCGCAGCGTCGGCGAGGTGGCGAACAACCGCTTCAGCGTGCCGGTCGCACTGTGGTGCGAGCCCTTGATACGACTCATGCGGTCCGTCCCTCTTCGGCTTCTGCGGTCGACACGCCGGTCCGGGCGTTACGGTCGGTGTCCTCGGCGGCGGCACCGCCCTCGGTCCGCCGGCCGGTCCGCCCGCCCTCGTAGGCGGTGACCAGTGAGCGGTATCCCGTACAGCGGGCCAGGAGTTCGGCGTGCGAGCCGGCGTCGGCGACCCGTCCCCGGTCCACGTAGACGATGTGGTCGGCGAGCGCGATGGTCGCCCTGCGATAGGCCACCACCACGACGGTGGACGGCAGTTCGGAGGTGCGCAGCCGGTTGAGGATGCGGCTCTCCACCTCCGGGTCGACGCTCGATGTCGCGTCGTCCAGCACGAGCAGTCGCGGTCGGCGTACCAGGGCTCGTGCCAGTGCGATGCGTTGGCGCTGGCCGCCGGAGAGACTGGCGCCGCGTTCGCCGACCCGGGCATCCAGCTCGTCCGGCAACTCGCGTACCACGTGCGCCACGTCGGCCGCCTCCAGCGCGTCCCAGACCGCCGCGTCCTCGCGGTCCAGCCCCAACAGCACGTTGCCGCGCACGGTGTCGTCGAAGAGCAGCGCCTCCTGCGGGACGAAGGCCACCGCGGACGCCACCTCGCCCGGACGCATCTGCCGCGCGTTCATGCCGTCCATCAGTACGTCGCCGCGGTCGGGGTCGATCAACCGCACCATCAGCGTCGCCAGGGTGG
Source organism: Streptomyces sp. NPDC007346 (assembly GCF_040703535.1). Classification (NCBI taxonomy): domain Bacteria; kingdom Bacillati; phylum Actinomycetota; class Actinomycetes; order Kitasatosporales; family Streptomycetaceae; genus Streptomyces; species Streptomyces sp. NPDC007346. Next base: position 2,309 of record NZ_JBEYKR010000259.1, on the reverse strand, counting down.
ACTTGCCCGAGCCCGTCGGGCCCACCACGGCCACCGTGCTGCCCACGCCGGTGCTGAGCGTCACGTCGTGCAGCACGTCACTGCCGTTGTACGCGTAACTCACGCCCCGGGCGGCGAGGTCGAGCGGGCCGGGGTCGGTCAGCCGCAACTGGCCGCTGGGCATGTCGCCCTCGGCGTCCAGTACGGCGCGCACCCGCTCCCAGCCGACCGCCGAGCGCGGCAGCTCCGCCAGCACCCAGCCGAAGGCCCGCACCGGGAAGGCGATCATCGTGAACAGATAGGCCACCTGGACCAGCTCCGCGACGCCGATCGCCCCGGAGGCCATCCGGACGGTGCCGACCGCGAGGACCGTCAGGATGCCGAGGTTGGGCAGGGCGTCCAGCAGCGGGTCGAAGCGGCCCCGCATCCGGCCGACCGCCACGTTCGCGTCCCGCAGCGCCTCCGCCCGTTCCGCCATGCGTGAGGCCTCGTGCGCCTCCAGCCCCAGGGTCTTGACCACGACGGCGCCGTCGAAGCTCTCGTGCGCGATGTCGGCCACCTCGGCACGCAGGCTCTGTGCGCGCGCCGCCAGCGGGGAGAGCCGGCGCTGGTAGAAGACGTTGAGCAGGCCGATCGCCGGGAAGAGCGCGATGCTCACCAGAGCCAGCACCGGGTCGACCAGGATCAGAGAACCGATCGCCGACACCAGCATGATCACCACACCGAGCGCCGTCGGCAGCGGGATGATGGGCGACCAGACCGCCTCGACATCGGAGTTGACCGTCGACAACAGGCGCCCCGCCGGGTGGCGTTGGTGCCAGGACAAGGGCAGCTGGAGGTAGCGGTGGGCGACGCGGCGGCGGTAGGTGGACTGGAGCCGGAACTGCATCAGTCCGGCGCCCACCCGCCGGCCGATGACACCGACCACCCGCAGCATCGCGACCGCGAAGATCGCGGCGCCGGCCGCCGCGAGGGCGGCGTAGGAGGTCTCGCCGCTCGCGAAGGCCGGCAGGATCACCCGGTCGGTGATCCTGCCCAGCACCCAGGACGTGGCGACGGGGGCGACGCCGTACAGGGCACTGGCCGCGAGAGCCGCGCCGAAGATCCAGGGCTCCTCCCGTACGGCGGCCGTGAGGACGGGCAGACCCTTACGGCGTGAGGGCCCGTCGGCTTCGGACACGGATGACTTTCCTTCCTGCGAGGCGAGCGACCGGGCGCGGTCCTCGCCCCGGTGTGGCAGCCACGGGGGACGTGGTGGTGGCGTCCCGGCCGGGCGGTGGCGGCGGGACGGGCGGGGGTGTCGGGGGTGTCACTGCCGGGCGCCCGAGGGGGGCGGCAGTGCGTCGAGCAGCGCCGTCTCCTGTGCGGTCAGCGTCAGTTCACAGGCGGCGGTGTTCTCCTCCACGTAGTGGGCGTTCTTGGTTCCCGGTATCGCCACGATGTGGTCCCCCTGGGCGAGCACCCACGCGAGGGCGACCTGCGAGGGCGCGACGCCGCGACTGTCGGCCACCTTGCGCACGGCTTCGGCCAGAGGGCGATTGGCCACCAGGTTCTCCGGCTGGAAGCGGGGGTTGACCCGGCGGTAGTCGTCGGCGGGCAGATCCTCGCTGGAGGCGAACCGCCCGGTGAGGAAGCCGCGGCCGAGCGGGGAGTAGGCGAGCACCGTGATGGACTCGCGGGCCGCGTAGGGCACCAGCTCGGCGAGCGCGTCCCGGGTCCACAGCGAGATCTCCGCCTGCACCGCCGTCACCGGGTGGACCGACCGCGCGGCGCGGACCTGCTCCACGGTGACGTCCGAGAGGCCGAGCCCACGGACCTTCCCGGCGCGTACGGTCTCCGCCATCGCTCCCCAGGTCTCCTCCAACGGCACCTGGGGGTCGACCCGGTGGAGCTGGTAGAGGTCGATGGTCTCGGTGCCCAGCCGACGCAGACTGGCGTCGACCGCCGCCCTGATGTGCTCGGGTCTGCCATCCTTGCGCAGCCTGGTCCCGCCTTGCACGAAGCCCACCTTGGTCGCGAGGAACGCGCGGCGGCGGCGGCCCGCGAGGGCGCGGCCGACCAGTTCCTCGTTGGTGTGCGGGCCGTAGACGTCGGCGGTGTCGATCAGATCCGCGCCCAGGTCGAGCGCGCGGTGGATGGCCGCGATCGATGCCGTGTCGTCCCGCCCGTGGGGGTCGTACGCGTAGGACATCCCCATGCAGCCGAGTCCCACGACGCCGACCCGCTGCCCACCCTGTCCCATTGCCGTGGTGCGCAACCTACGTCTCCTGTCCGGGAGTTCTGCTCCGTCGATGAGAGAGTCGATGAGAGAGGGGCCGGTTCGTGCCCAC
>NZ_JBEYKR010000258.1:2140-4959 GCF_040703535.1 Streptomyces sp. NPDC007346 | reverse complement strand
AACACAGTGGACGCGAGCAACTGAGGACAAGCCCTCGGCCTATTAGTACCAGTCAGCTCCACCCGTTACCAGGCTTCCACATCTGGCCTATCAACCCAGTCGTCTACTGGGAGCCTTAACCCCTCAAGAGGGTGGGAATACTCATCTCGAAGCAGGCTTCCCGCTTAGATGCTTTCAGCGGTTATCCTTTCCGAACGTAGCCAACCAGCCATGCCCTTGGCAGGACAACTGGCACACCAGAGGTTCGTCCGTCCCGGTCCTCTCGTACTAGGGACAGCCCTTCTCAATATTCCTACGCGCACAGCGGATAGGGACCGAACTGTCTCACGACGTTCTAAACCCAGCTCGCGTACCGCTTTAATGGGCGAACAGCCCAACCCTTGGGACCGACTCCAGCCCCAGGATGCGACGAGCCGACATCGAGGTGCCAAACCATCCCGTCGATATGGACTCTTGGGGAAGATCAGCCTGTTATCCCCGGGGTACCTTTTATCCGTTGAGCGACAGCGCTTCCACAAGCCACTGCCGGATCACTAGTCCCGACTTTCGTCCCTGCTCGACCCGTCGGTCTCACAGTCAAGCTCCCTTGTGCACTTACACTCAACACCTGATTGCCAACCAGGCTGAGGGAACCTTTGGGCGCCTCCGTTACTCTTTAGGAGGCAACCGCCCCAGTTAAACTACCCATCAGACACTGTCCCTGATCCGGATCACGGACCCAGGTTAGACATCCAGCACGACCAGAGTGGTATTTCAACGACGACTCCACAACCACTGGCGTGGCCGCTTCACAGTCTCCCACCTATCCTACACAAGCCGAACCGAACACCAATATCAAACTATAGTAAAGGTCCCGGGGTCTTTCCGTCCTGCTGCGCGAAACGAGCATCTTTACTCGTAGTGCAATTTCACCGGGCCTATGGTTGAGACAGTCGAGAAGTCGTTACGCCATTCGTGCAGGTCGGAACTTACCCGACAAGGAATTTCGCTACCTTAGGATGGTTATAGTTACCACCGCCGTTTACTGGCGCTTAAGTTCTCAGCTTCGCCAACCCGAAAGTCAGCTAACCGGTCCCCTTAACGTTCCAGCACCGGGCAGGCGTCAGTCCGTATACATCGCCTTACGGCTTCGCACGGACCTGTGTTTTTAGTAAACAGTCGCTTCTCGCTGGTCTCTGCGGCCACCCCCAGCTCACCGAGTAAATCGGATCACCAGTGATGGCCCCCCTTCTCCCGAAGTTACGGGGGCATTTTGCCGAGTTCCTTAACCATAGTTCACCCGAACGCCTCGGTATTCTCTACCTGACCACCTGAGTCGGTTTAGGGTACGGGCCGCCATGAAACTCGCTAGAGGCTTTTCTCGACAGCATAGGATCATCCACTTCACCACAATCGGCTCGGCATCAGGTCTCACCCTTAACGTGCGACGGATTTACCTACCACACGGGCTACACCCTTACCCCGGGACAACCACCGCCCGGGTTGGACTACCTTCCTGCGTCACCCCATCGCTTACCTACTACAAGTCTGGTTCATCGGCTCCACCACTACCCTCAACTCCGAAGAGATCGGGCCGGCTTCACGGACTTAGCATCGCCTGATTCAGTACTGGGCGTTTCAAAGCGGGTACCGGAATATCAACCGGTTGTCCATCGACTACGCCTGTCGGCCTCGCCTTAGGTCCCGACTTACCCTGGGCAGATCAGCTTGACCCAGGAACCCTTAGTCAATCGGCGCACACGTTTCTCACGTGTGTATCGCTACTCATGCCTGCATTCTCACTCGTGAACCGTCCACAACTCGCTTCCGCGGCTGCTTCACCCGGCACACGACGCTCCCCTACCCATCCCAGCCCCCGTTGGGGGTACATGCTGGAATGACACGACTTCGGCGGTACGCTTGAGCCCCGCTACATTGTCGGCGCGGAATCACTTGACCAGTGAGCTATTACGCACTCTTTCAAGGGTGGCTGCTTCTAAGCCAACCTCCTGGTTGTCTCTGCGACTCCACATCCTTTCCCACTTAGCGTACGCTTAGGGGCCTTAGTCGATGCTCTGGGCTGTTTCCCTCTCGACCATGGAGCTTATCCCCCACAGTCTCACTGCCGCGCTCTCACTTACCGGCATTCGGAGTTTGGCTAAGGTCAGTAACCCGGTAGGGCCCATCGCCTATCCAGTGCTCTACCTCCGGCAAGAAACACACGACGCTGCACCTAAATGCATTTCGGGGAGAACCAGCTATCACGGAGTTTGATTGGCCTTTCACCCCTAACCACAGGTCATCCCCCAGGTTTTCAACCCTGGTGGGTTCGGTCCTCCACGAAGTCTTACCTCCGCTTCAACCTGCCCATGGCTAGATCACTCCGCTTCGGGTCTAGAGCGTGCAACTCAAACGCCCTGTTCGGACTCGCTTTCGCTACGGCTTCCCCACACGGGTTAACCTCGCTACACACCGCTAACTCGCAGGCTCATTCTTCAAAAGGCACGCAGTCACGACTGACAGCACAAGTGCTGCCAGCGACGCTCCCACGGCTTGTAGGCACACGGTTTCAGGTACTATTTCACTCCGCTCCCGCGGTACTTTTCACCATTCCCTCACGGTACTATCCGCTATCGGTCACCAGGGAATATTTAGGCTTAGCGGGTGGTCCCGCCAGATTCACACGGGATTTCTCGGGCCCCGTGCTACTTGGGTGTCTCTCAAACGAGCCGTTGATGTTTCAGCTACGGGGGTCTTACCCTCTACGCCGGACCTTTCGCATGTCCTTCGCCTACACCAACGGTTTCTGACTCGTCTCACAGCCGGCAGACTATGAAAGA
>NZ_JBEYKR010000257.1:0-5041 GCF_040703535.1 Streptomyces sp. NPDC007346 | reverse complement strand
CGGTACCCCCGTGGGGCACCGGGCACCTGCGCGGTTCCGCGGTCAGGCGCGGCCCGCGGTCTTCTGGGTCTTACGGGTGATGGAGTCGATGACGACCGTGGCGAGGAGCACGGCGCCCGTGACCATGTACTGGATCGGGGTGGCGATGCCTTCCAGCGACAGGCCGTACTGGATGGAGACGATCACCATGACACCGAGCAGCGCGTTCCAGGTGCGGCCGCGTCCGCCGAAGAGGCTGGTGCCGCCGATGACGGCCGCCGCGATGACGTTCATCAGCAGGTCGCCGGTGCCGGAGCCCTGGTTGGCCGCCGCGATCTTGGAGGCCCAGAACAGGCCGCCGATCGCCGCGAACGTACCGGCGATGGAGAAGACGGAGATCCGGATCGCGGTGACGTTGATACCGGCGCGCCGGGAGGCCTCGACGCTGCCGCCGAGCGCGAAGATCTTCCGGCCGTACGCCGTGCGGCGCAGCAGGAAGTCCGTGCCGACCAGGACGATCAGGAAGAGGACCAGGGCGAGCGGCAGGCCGCGGTACTGGTTGAACATGTACGCGGCGGCGAACGCGAACACCGCGAGGACGCCGGTGCGCACCGCGATGTCGGCGATCGGCCGGGACGGGATGCCCGCGGCCTCGCGGCGGCGGGTGTCCAGGAAGGCGGCGGCGAAGTAGCCGATGACCGCGATGGCGGCGAGCCCGTAGGCGGCGGCGACATCGGTGAAGTAGTACGTGGTCAGCTTGCCGACCACCCCGTCGCCGTCCAGGTTGATGGTGCCGGAGTCGCCGAGCAGCTGGAGCATGAAGCCGAGCCAGAACAGCAGGCCCGCCAGGGTGACGGCGAAGGCCGGTGCGCCGATCCGGGCGAAGAAGAAGCCGTGGATCGCGCCCATCGCCGCGCCGCTGACGACGGCGACGAGGATCGCCAGCCATTCGTTCATTCCCTGGGTGACGCTGAGCACCGCGATGAGGGCGCCGGAGACACCGCTGACCGAGCCGACCGAGAGGTCGATCTCACCGAGCAGCAGGACGAAGATGATGCCCACGGCCATCATGCCGGTGGCGACCATGCTGGTGGCGATGTCGCTGATGTTCTTCGCGGAGAGGAACTCGGAGTTCATGCTCTGGAAGACGATGGCGATGATCGCGAGGCCGACGATCACCGGGATCGAACCCAGGTCGCCGCCGCTGATCTTGCGCTTGAACTCGGTGACGTAGCCGGCGAAACCCTGCTCGCGGATGAGCAGGCGGGGGTCGACGACCGTGGCGGCGCCCTGGGCCGCGTCCGGGTTGCCGACCGGCGCGTCCGCCGGGGCCTCGGTCTTGTCCAGCGGGGTCGCGGACTTGTCGGTGGTCACTTGGAAACCTCCGCGTTGCGCGCCGCACGTCGGGTCACGGCGTTGTCCGTGGCGCCCGTGATGGCGGAGATGATCTCTTCCTGGGAGGTGGTCTTCACATCGAAGACACCGTTGTTCCGGCCCAGCCGGAGTACGGCGACCTTGTCGGCGACGGCCTTCACATCGGCCATGTTGTGGCTGATGAGGATGACCGCGTGACCGCGCTCGCGCAGCCGCTCGACGAGGTCCAGGACCTGGGCGGTCTGCTCGACGCCGAGGGCGGCGGTCGGCTCGTCGAGGATGACGAGCTTGGGCTCACCGAGCATCGACCGGGCGATGGCCACGGTCTGGCGCTGGCCTCCGGAGAGCGAGGCGATCGGGATGCGGACGCTCGGGATGCGGATGGAGAGCGTGGACAGCAGCTCGCGGGAGCGGCGCTCCATCTCCACCTCGTCCAGGATGCCGAACCTGCGCAGCTCCCGGCCCAGGTAGAGGTTGCCGACGACGTCGATGTTGTCGCAGAGCGCGAGGTCCTGGTAGACGGTCGCGACGCCGAGGTTCTGGGCGTCCTGCGGCTTGTCGATCTGCACGGCCCGGCCCTCCCACTCGATGACTCCCTCATCGATGGGGTGCACTCCGGCGATCGTCTTGACCAATGTTGATTTTCCGGCGCCGTTGTCGCCCACCAGGGCGACCACCTCGCCGGCGTGGACCTCAAGCTCTACATCGGTGAGTACCTGGACGGCACCGAATCGCTTGGAGACCCCTCGCAACGCCAACACGGGCGTAGCGGTCACGTGAACCATCTCCTTCGCCGCCTGACCGGCGGGGATGCCGCGCCCGGGGGAAGGCGCGGCGGTCGAGCAGAAGAACAGAAAAAGGGGAAGCGTTCCATCCGGCACCCCGCCCGGCAGCGGGACGGTTGGTGGGCGGGGCACCGGACAGGCTTCGTGGCGCGTGCGGACCGCTGTGCGGCGGGCGCGTGCGCGGGCGGTGATGCCGTGGGGCCTTCGCGAGGACGCGGTGGGCGTACGGCGGGGGCGGGGCCGGCAGCAGGGGCGGCCGGTCCCGGGGCCCCCTGACGCCTACTTCAGACCGATCTTGTCGCAGGAGGCCTTGTACTTGCCCGAGCAGATCTCGTCGAGCGTGTAGATGCCGTCCTTGATGACGGTGTCGTTGATGTTGTCCTGGGTCAGCGAGACGACCGGGACGAGCACCGTCGGGATGTCCTTCTGGCTGGCGTTGTCGACCTTCGAGGTGGCGATCGAGTCGAGCTTCTCGCCCTTGGCGAGCGCGACGGCCATCTCGGCGGCGACGACACCCTCGGCCGGGTAGGACTTGTAGACGCTCATGAACTGCTCACCGGTGACGATGCGCTGCACACCCGCCAGTTCGGCGTCCTGGCCGGTGACCGGGGGGAGCTTCGCCAGACCGGCGGCCTTCAGGGCGGTGATGATGCCGCCCGCCATGCCGTCGTTGGCGGAGTAGACGCCGTCGATCTTGTCCTTGCCGAGCGCGGTGATCGCCGCTTCCATGTTGGCGTTGGCGTTCTCCGGCTTCCACTCCTTGGTGTCGTACTCCTTGCCGTACTTCACCTTGCCGTCGAGGACGGACTTGGCGCCCTTCTTGAAGAGGGCGGCGTTCGGGTCGGTGATCGCGCCGTTCATCATCACGATCGTGCCGCCGTCGGCCTTGTCGCCCAGGGCCTCCAGCAGTGCGGTGCCCTGTGCGCGGCCGACCTCTTCGTTGTCGAAGGAGGTGTACGCGTCGATGGGGCCCTCGGCGAGACGGTCGAAGGCGACGACCGGGATGCCCTCGGCCTTGGCCTTCTTGACGCTGTTCTCGATCGCCTTGGCGTCCACCGCGCCGACGATGAGCGCGTCGACCTTGTTGGTGATCATGGTGTCGATCTGCTGCGCCTGGGTGGGCGCGTCCTGCTTGGCGTTGGCGTAGATGACCTTCGCCTTGCCGTCCGTGAGTTCGGCGATCTTCTTCTCGATGATCGGACGGTCGAACTTCTCATAACGGGCCGTCTGGTTCTCGGGGAGGAGCAGACCTATCTTCAGGTCGTCGCCCTTCTTCTCCGAGCCCTGTTCGGCCTTGTCGCCGGACTCCTTGGCGCTCCCGCAAGCGGCCAGCGAGATCGCCATCGTGGTGGCGGCAACGGCAACGGCGGCACGACGCATACGCGTGTTCATTCTCGAACCTCCCTGACGAGGCCGCGACGTTGCGGCCGAGGTGGCTGGAAGTCAACTCGGCCGCAGCGCCAGCGTCAAGGAGTAAATCCTTAACGAGATGACAACGGTGCCATTCGTTATCTAAGTGAAGGCAGGAGTCGCTGCGGGGAGGGTGCTCTCCAAAAGGGTTGAATCCCCCATCTCGCTCAGCACCAGGGCCAGGGCGCCCAGCACCTCGGCTCGCCCGCCCAGCGCCCCGGGGAGCACCGAGAGCTGCCGGGCGGCGCTGGGGATCGCGTAACGCGACACGGAGTCCCGTATGGGCCCCAGAACCAGCTCCCCGGCCTCCGCCAGCGAGCCGCCGAGCACGACCCGGCTGGGGTTGAGCAGGTTGCACAGGTTGGCGACACCGCTGCCTATGTGGCGGCCCACGTCACCGATGACCCGGCGGCACCCCGGATCACCCTCGCGGGCCAGCTGGACCACCCGCTCCATGGTGAGTCCGGGGCCGTGGCTCGGCTGGAGCAGGGGCAGGACGTAGCGCGCGGCGGTGAAGGTCTCCAGGCAGCCGCGGTTGCCGCAGCGGCAGACCGGGCCCGACTCGTCGAGCGTGATGTGGCCGATCTCGCCGGCCGTGCCGCCGGGGCCCCGGTAGATGGTCCCGTCGATCACCAGGCCGGCGCCGACCCCGCTGGCGACCTTGATGTACGCGAGGTCCTTGACGCCCCGCCCGCTGCCCCAGACCAGCTCGCCCAGGGCCCCGAGGTTGGCGTCGTTGTCGACGTAGACCGGGACGCCGAGGCGGCCGGAGAGCTCCTCGCTGGGGTTGATGCCCGTCCAGCCCGGCAGGATCGAGGTGGAGCCCAGCGTTCCGGACTCGACGTCGATGGGACCCGGCACGCCCAGGCCGACGCCGATCACCTTGTCCGGGCCGATGCCGGACGCCTCGATCAACCGCTTGACCAGCACTTCGGCCCGGTCGAACCCCTCCGCGGACGAGGCGTCGACGTCCAGCGGCTCGGCCTCCTCGGCCAGCACCTGGTGGGCCAGGTTGCCGACGGCGACCCGCAGGTGCGTATGGCCGAAGTCGACGCCGATGACGATGCCCGCGTCACCGCTGAGCGAGACGCTGCGCGCCCGGCGGCCGCCCGCCGAGGTGGGCGTCACCTCGACCGTCCCGCCGTCCTTCAGCTCCCGGACGATATTGGAGACCGTGGCTGCGGAGAGCCCGGTGCTCCGGGCGATCTCCGCCTGGGTGAGCGACCCCGCCATCCGTACGGCGCGTACGACCCGCTCCAGATTGGCCCTGTGCAGCGATGTCTGCGACCCGGGAGTCTCCATCGACTCATCCACTCCTGCCCTTGGCGGGCGGCCCTGAGGGCCGCCCCGGCCGGGGCAGCAGCGATGACACCCCGGCTTCCTCCAACATGTGAACTCTAAGCTGACCGTTCGGGGGTGCCTCCCGTCAAGACCTGAGCGGGCAGGGCTCGCCGTCCCCACGGCGACGGCCCGGGGCCCCGGCGGAGTGTTCC
>NZ_JBEYKR010000256.1:0-5096 GCF_040703535.1 Streptomyces sp. NPDC007346 | reverse complement strand
GCGGCGGGGCGCCGCTCGGCGGCCGTCGCGCCCTCCTCGCAGGCCCGGTCGAACGCCTCGCAGAGCATGTGCACCGCGACCAGGTGGAGTTCCTGCACGGTGGCCGCCACGGGCGCGTCCACGCACAGCGCCTCGTCGCAGGCGGCTTCCAGCGGGTTGGGGGCGGGGCCGGTCAGCGCCCAGACGGTCATGCCGATCCGGCGGGCCTCGGCCGCCGCCGACAGCAGGTTGGCGCTCGCGCCGCTGGTCGACAGGAGCATCAGGACGTCGCCGGGGCGGCCGTGGGCGCAGGTCTGCCGGGCGAACACCTCCTGGACGCCGTAGTCGTTGGCGATGGCCGTCGTGGAGGAGGTGTCGGCGTGCAGGGCGAGCGCCGAGTACGGCGGCCGGTCGTCGCGGTAGCGGCCGACCAGTTCGGCCGTCAGGTGCTGGGCCTGGGCGGCACTGCCGCCGTTGCCGGCGACGAGGAGCCGGGCCCCGCCGCCGAGGCGGCCGGCCAGTTCGGCGCCCCAGCGGTGGACGGCGGGGCCCGAGGCCCGGAACGCGGTGAGCGCCTCCATCAGGTCGTCGCAGTGCTGACCGTGGTGGGTGAGGTTCATCGGACGGCTCCCGAGAGTGAGGGGGTGGCGCGCACGGTGCTGCTGTAGACGCGGGCGACTCCGTCGGCCACGCGCTCCCAGCTGTAGTGCGCGAGAACACGTGCACGGCCCGCCCTGCCGTAGCGGGCCAGCCGTTCGGGATCGTCGAGCAGGGTGCGGATCACCTCCGCGAGGCGGTGGTCCTGCCCTCGGTCGGGCGCCACCAGGGCTCCGGTGACGCCGTCGACGACGGTGTCGAGGTGGCCGCCCACGGCGGTGGCGACCACCGGGGTGCGGCAGGCCATGGCCTCGATGGGCACGATGCCGAAGGGTTCGTAGTCGGGCAGGGAGAGCACCAGGTCCGCCTCGGACATCAGGTGGGGCATCCGCTCGTGCGGCACCGCGCCGAGCAGGGTGACCCGGTCCGCGACGCCGTGCTCCTCGGCCACCTTCCTGAGCCGCTCCGCCTCGGGCTCGGCGAAGAGCAGCCCGGCCTCCGGGCCGCCCGCCACGAGCAGTTCGGCGTCGGGCACCTCGGCCAGTGCGCGGATCGCCCGGTCGAAGCCCTTGCGCCGTACGAGACGGCCGACCGCCAGCAGCCGGCGCGGGCCGGCGGCGTCACGGGGGCCGCCGACCGGGGCGAAGTGACGGGGGTCCACCCCGCAGGGCACCACGGAGATCCGGTCGCGGTCCACGCCCATCGCGACCAGCTCCTCGACCTCGTCCGCGCAGGTGGCCAGCGTCCGCCGGCAGGCGCGGCCGATGGCCGCCTCGATGGTCAGGCGCTGGGGCGGGCTGGTGTCCTCGGGGCCCTGGTGACGCTTCTTCACCGTGCCGAGCGCGTGGTACGTCTGCACGACGGGCACCCCCAGGCCGCGCACGCCGCACAGGGCCGCCGTCCCCGACATCCAGAAGTGGGCGTGGACCACGTCCGGCCGGGCGGCCCGCCAGTGCCGGGCCAGGAAGGACCCGAACTCCGGCATGAAGGCGAGGAGTTCGTCCTTGGGGACCCGGGCGGCCGGGCCTGCCGGCACATGGACGACCTTCACCCCGCCGGGCGTGAGCACCTCCGGGGGCAGGCCGGGTCCGTCCCTGCGGGTGTAGACGGTGACGTCGTGGCCGCGCAGGGAGAGGTGGTCGGCGAGCTGGGCCACGTACACGTTCTGTCCGCCCGCGTCCGGTCCGCCGAGCTCGGCCAGCGGGCTGGCGTGCTCGGAGACCAGGGCGACACGGAGGGAGGCCGGGTGGGTGGTGCTCATCGCGTGACCTCTTTCATCAGGTGTTCCCAGTCGTCCAGGAAGCGCTGCACCCCGTACCGGGCCTGTGCGGCGGCCCTGGCCCGCTCCCCCGCGTACCTCGCCTGTCCCGGGTCGGCGAGGAAGGCGCGTACCGCCTCGTCGAGGACGTCCGGCCGGTTGGAGACGACCCCCGCGTCGTCGGGCACCGCCTCGCGCACCTCCGTGGTGTCCAGGGCGACGACGGGCATCCCGAGGAACATCGCCTCCAGCAGCGACAGGCCCAGCGAGGTCCAGCGCACCGGGTGGAGGTAGAGGCGGCAGCGGGCCATGGCCGGGTGGAGTTCGCCCTGCGGCAGGTCGCGGGTGCGGCAGCGCTGCGGGTCCAGGCCGAGGTGGGCGGCGAGGCCCTCGGTGCGCATGCCGAACACGTCCAGCGGCGCGGACCGGGCGAAGCGGGGCAGCAGGTCGGTGCCGGTGGTACGGCCGCGCCGCACCGGCTCGTTGACCACCACCGCGGCCCTCGGCTCGGTGCCGGTCCACAGCGGTCCGGGGTCGATGACGCCGTGCTCGATCACCGTGGCGGGGGCGCGGCCGTTGTCCCACATCAGCCGGTTGAAGTGGGTGACGTGGACGAGGGGGATGTCGTCGCGGTCGGCCAGCGGGTGCCGGGTTCCGACGGGCGTGGCGTCGGGGCTGTCGTGCTCGACGTACACCGCCGGGACGTCGATGCCGGGGCGGCGGCCGGTCCACTCGTGGGCGAGGGCGAGTTCGTGCGGCCGTTGGAGCACCATGAGGTCGATGTCCTGCTCCCGCAGCTCCCGCGGGCTCACCTCGCGGACGTCGGGCGGCCACTGCCAGGTCGCGGCCCGGCCGAGTCCGTCGGGGCCGCGGTCGGGGGTGACGGGCACGAGGTAGGTGTGCGGGCCCTGGACGAACGAGGTGGCCCAGGAGCCGTGGACGTGCCAGATGAGGATGTTCATGCGTGCTCCTCGATGAGTTCGCGGACGGCTCGCACCACGTCCTGGGGGGTGACGTCGTTCAGGCACGGGTGCCCGGGGACGGGGCAGTGCCGGGCGCGGCTGTCGGCGCACTTGGCCGACTGGTCGCCGAGCAGGACCACCGGCACGCCGAAGGGGGCCCAGCGTTCCGCCGGGACCACCGGGGCGAAGAGGGAGACCACCGGGGTGGCGACGGCCGCCGCCAGGTGGGCCGGTCCGGTGTTGCCGCTGACCAGGACGTCGGCGTTGCGCAGGACACCGGCCAGGGTGCGGGGCTCGGTGCGCCCGCCGAGGTCGATCGCCACATCGCCGCTGACCCGCCGGGTGAGTCCGCTCTCGTCCGGTCCGCCGGTGACCACCACGCGGTGTCCCGCGTCGGCGAGGTGCCGGACGGTGGCGGCGCAGCGCTCGGGGCTCCAGGCGCGGGCGGGGGCGCTCGCGCCCGGGTGGACGACGACATAGGGCCCGTTGCCGGTCAGGGGGACGGTGTCGGGTGCCGGGAGCACCCGCAGCGCGCCGTCGTCCCCCGGCGGTGGTGTGAACCCCATGGCGAGGGCGGTGTCGAGCGCGGCCTCGGCCTCGTGGCGGCCCGGGAGCCGCCGGTGCCGTACGTCGAGCAGGCTGCCCGGGTGGTCCACGCTGTCGGCGCCGATCCGCCGGACCCCGGCCATGCGCAGCAGCAGCGCGGTGGGCAGCGGGCTCTGGTGGAAGGAGGTGAGGACCAGGGCGCTGTCGTGGGCGGCCTCGCGTATCCGCCCCACGATCGCGTCGATGCCCGCCCTGTCCACGGGCGGTGGTTCGACGCCTTCCCAGGGCGCCTCCCAGACGAGTACGTCGTCGACTCCGGGCAGCAGCCGGGCGGCGGGCTCACCGCGCGGCCCGCACAGCAGGGTCACGTGGGAGGCGTGGGCGGCGACCGCCCGGACGGCGGGGCCGGCGAGGAGGACGTCACCGAAGCTGTCCAGCCGTGCGACCAGGGCCTTCATGAGAGGTCCCCCTGCCGCTCCAGGACGGTCCGGACGGCCGTCAGGACGTCGGGGGCGATCCAGCGTTCCGCCGCGATCTCGGAGCGCAGGGTCACCGCGTTGGGGACGAGGACACCGCGCGCCCCGGCGGCGCGGGCCGCGAGCACGTCGGCCCGGATGTCACCGATCACCACGCACTCCTCGGGCCGTACGCCGAGCCTGCGGGCGGCTTCGAGGACGAGGCCGGGCCGGGGTTTGCGGCAGGCGCAGCGGTCCTCGGGGGCGTGCGGGCAGAACACCCAGGTGCCGAGGGTGCCGAGCAGTGCGTCGGCGCGCCGGTTGACCCGTAGGACGTCGTGCTCGGTGATGAGCCCTCGGCCGATGCCCGACTGGTTGCTCACGACGCCGGTGGGGATGGATTTCGCCCGCAGCAGGTCGGCCGCCTCCCGTGCGCCGGGCAGCAGCCGCACCTTCTCCGGGTCCCCGTTGTACGGCACGTCCTCGACGAGCGTCCCGTCGCGGTCGAAGAGGACGGCCGCCACCGGGCGTGGGGCCGGGGCACCGCTCATCGGGCGCCTCCCAGCGGTCGGACGGTGCGGTGGCGGGCCTGCCCGGCGAGCCAGTGCCAGGTGGCCAGGGGCGGGATGACCGCGCTGGTGGCGGCCATGGTGGCCACCTCGTGGCGGCTGCGGGGGCCGGGGGCGATGCGCGCCCAGGCGAACTCGGCGGTGGCGGCGGCCCACAGCCCGGCGGCCAGGGCGGCGGTCCGGGGCCGCCCGGCCGCGGCGCCGAGCACGGCCGTACAGGCCAGGGCGGTGGTGGCCAGGTGGCCGGGGAGACGGCCGCGCGGCGCCTGGGCGCGGGTCCACCAGCCGGGCCCGTGGAGACGGTTCATCAGGACGTCGTCGGCGTTGCCGCGCTGGGCGCGGACGGAGGCCCAGCGCCCGGCCGGGCGGACCGGGTGGCGGGTCACCCGCTCGCCCCGGTGCAGCGACCAGCCGGCGTCCATCATCCGCAGGGCGAGGTCGGCGTCCTCGCGGAAGGCGCGCGGGAACCTCTCGTCGAAGCCGCCGGCCTCCTTGAGCGCCCTCGCCCGGTAGGCCATGTCGGCGGTGGCCCAGGCCGCCCGCTCCAGACCGGCCGTCCCCCGCTCCCAGTCGGTGGGCGCGCGGTCCTTCGGGAGCGGGACGGTCAGCCGCCCCTGGACGCCCCCGGTGGTCTCGCCGGCCTGCTTTTTGGGGATGATGAGGCTGTGCATCACGTCAATAAGACACGCTTCACAATGGTGCGCTTTGGAAATGTGCTGGGCTCTTCCGG
>NZ_JBEYKR010000255.1:0-5318 GCF_040703535.1 Streptomyces sp. NPDC007346 | reverse complement strand
CTCGCCGACTGCTTCCCCGCGGTCGACTACTTCGAGAACAGCGGCCTCCCCTTCGTCATCGCCCTCAACGGCTTCGACGGACACCAGCCCTACACCCCCGACGAGGTACGCGAAGCGCTCCAGATCGGGCCGGACGCACCCATCATCACCACGGACGCCCGGCATCGTGCGGATGCCAAGAGCGGCCTGATCACCCTGGTCGAGCACGCCCTGATGGCCCGCCTGAAGTAGTCCCGACAAGTAGGCGTAAGTCGTTTTTGCCATACGGAAGTTGTTGTAGTCACGCGGGGGCGGCCTGTGTCGTTTGACACGATCCGCCCCCGTGTTCATAACGTTTCGACAGAGAATTGGCCCCGCGCCACCACCCGACGCAGCCACACGGTGCCACTGCGCTCACATGAGCCCCGCCTTTTGACGGGGCTCGCTCTTTATGCCCGTTTTATCTGAGGCGTGGGCCACTCGGAATGATCCATTCCGAGTGTTTGGAAGGGGACCCGTCCCCGTGCTGCAATTCGACGAACTCCCGAGTAGTTACGGCCCTGAACGAATAATCCGGCACAACGTAGGTGTCGGCGCCGAGAGGTTGTTGGTCGAGTGAGGCGAAGCAACGAGGGCTCCGCGGTGCAGCCCGAGCGGGGCAACTTCACCCCGCCGTCGCACACCGCTGCGTCGCCTGCACAGGCGCCCGAGCCGGAGCCGGCCGGTGGCAACGCCAGCCGGTTCTCCCCGCGCAACTGGCGGGTGGCCACCCGGCTGAACGCGATCCTCCTGATCCCCGTCATGGTCGGCCTGGTCATGGGCGGCTTCCAGGTGAAGGGGTCCATCGACACCTGGAGCGAGGCGCAGGAGGCCGAGAGGATCGCCCGCGTCGTGCGCGCGGCCTCGGACTACGGTCAGGCGCTCCTCGACGAGCGGGACCTCACGGCCCAGCCGCTGCTCTCCGGCGACCGGGAGGCCGACATCGTCGAGCAGTCCCGGGCCACCACGGACGAGGCGCGTGCCACGTTCGAGGACGCGGTGAAGGACATGCCCGCCAAGCCGGGTCTGGAGCGCCGCCTCAAGCTCTTCAAGAGCGAGGAGCCCAAGCTCCCCGAGCTCCGCAAGGCCGCCTACTCGCAGGCGCTGGACCCGGTGAAGACCGAAGAGGGCTACACCCAGGTCCAGCACTCGCTGATGGAGTTCTCCAACGAACTCGGCCTCGGCACCGGCAACATCACCAGCTACGGCCGTACCGTCTACGCGATCGAGCTGGCCAAGGCTGCAGAATCGCTTCAGCGCTCGATCGGCATGCACCTGCTGGTGCGCCCGAGCAAGAAGCCCGGCGTCTACAACGACCAGGTCAAGGCCTTCGGCTCGTACAACTACATGGAGCAGATCGCCCTCGCCGAGTTCAACTCCGGCGGCACCCAGGCCGACGTCGACCGCCTCAAGCAGGTCATGGCGGGCAAGGCCGCCGAGGGCGCCAAGCAGCTCAAGAACGCCCGTGAGCAGGCCGAGGCCGCCGGCCAGCCCTTCGTGTCGCCGCCGAGCATCGACGGCTCGGTCTTCGACGGCATGGCCCAGCAGATCGGCCAGGGCCAGGACCCCGAGGACCTGGCGAAGAAGGGCATCACGCCCGAGACCTGGATGGCCGCCGCCACCGCCAAGTTCGAGGGGTACGCCACCGTCGAGGACGAGCTCGTCACCAAGGCGGTGAACGAGGCCGCGAAGATCTCCTCCGACGCCAAGCGGGACGCCATCGTCAACGGCCTGGCCGTCGTCATCGCCCTCCTGGCCGCCTTCATCCTGGCCGGGCTCATGGCCCGCCAGATGAGCCGCTCGATGCGCCAGCTGCGTACCGCCGCCTTCTCCATCGCCGAGCAGCGGCTGCCCACCCTCGTCGACCAGCTCTCCCGTACCGACCCGGGCCGGGTCGACACCCGGGTGCAGCCGATCCCGATCACCACGCAGGACGAGATCGGCGAGGTCGCCCGCGCCTTCGACCAGGTGCACCGCGAGGCCGTCCGGCTCGCCGCCGAGCAGGCCATGCTGCGGGGCAACGTCAACGCGATCTTCACCAACCTCTCGCGCCGCAACCAGTCGCTCATCGAGGGCCAGCTGACCCTCATCACCGACCTGGAGAACAACGAGGCGGACCCGGACCAGCTGGAGAGCCTCTTCAAGCTGGACCACCTGGCCACCCGTATGCGGCGCAACGGCGAGAACCTGCTCGTCCTCTCCGGCGAGGAGCCCGGCCGCCGCTGGGACCAGCCGGTGCCGCTGGTCGACGTCCTGCGGGCCGCCTCCTCCGAGGTGGAGTCGTACGAGCGCATCGAGATGTCCGGGGTCCCCGAGGCCGAGATCCACGGCCGGGCCGTCACCGACCTCGTGCACCTGCTGGCCGAGCTGCTGGAGAACGCCACCACGTTCTCCTCGCCGCAGACCAAGGTGCGCGTCACCGCGACCCGGCTGCCCGACGGCCGCGTGATGGTCGAGATCCACGACAAGGGCATCGGCCTCACCGCCGAGGACTTCGCCGACATCAACCACAAGCTGGCCAACCCGCCGACGGTGGACGCCGCGGTCTCCCAGCGCATGGGCCTGTTCGTGGTCGGCCGGCTCGCCGACCGGCACGGCATCCGGGTCCAGCTGCGCCCCTCGGGCGAGCAGGCCGGGACGACGTCGCTGGTCATGCTCCCGGACGCCATCACCCACGGTGGCGGTGGCGAGCTGCTGGACGGGCCGGACGACTTCACCGTCTCCTCGATCATTCCCGAGCAGCGGGACGCCTTCGAGCCGGCCCCGCAGCACGGCCAGATGCGCACGGCGGCGGAGCTCGGCTTCGACGACTCGCGCTACGAGATCCCGGCGGACCCGGGCCGGCTGGACCCGGTCAACCGTTCGCTGATGCGCGAGGAGCGCCGGGCGACGCTGGAGGCCCAGACCGGCACCGAGGGCCCGTTCCCGGACGGCTCCCAGGAGCGGGGTTATGTCCAGGACGGCCACGCGCAGGACCCGTACGCCGGGCAGGACCCGTACGACGACAGCACGCAGCAGTACGCGCAGGAGTCCTACGGCCAGGAGCAGTACGGCCAGGACTCCGTACAGCAGGCGCAGCAGGCCCCGTACGCCGGCTCCTACGAGCAGCAGGGTTACGGCACCGAGGACGGCTACCCGCGGCAGCAGGAGCACGACGGGGCTCAGGCGCAGCCGCAGGAGGGGTACGCGGAAGCGGCGTATGCCGCTGCGGAGAACCCGCAGGACCCGTACGCCACCGCCGGATTCGCTGCCCCGGCCGACCAGTCCCACCAGGACGACTGGCCTGTTCAGAGCGGTTTCCAGAACACTTTTGAGCCGGTTCGGCAGGCTGAGGCGGAATCTGTTCCGGGCGTTCCCGCCCCGTCGCAGGAGCGCGTAGGCTTCGAGCGTCCGGGTTCCACCCCGAACGTCGGCCACGAGCTGACCGACGCCGGTCTGCCTCGCCGCGGCGGTGCGCAGCACTGGCAGCCGAGCGGCCGCGGCAACGACCAGCCCGCTCCGGCGCCGCAGCGGCAGCAGCCGCAGCAGGAAGAGCGGCAGGTCCCGCAGACCGACGGGGACGGCACCGACGACTGGCGCTCGACGAACGACGAGCGCTGGGAGCGGGCCGAGAAGCTCCGTGAGCCGAAGGCGGGCGGAATCACCCCCTCCGGCCTCCCCCGGCGCGTGCCCAAGGCCAACCTGGTCGAGGGCACGGCGGAGCAGAC
This sequence comes from Streptomyces sp. NPDC007346, assembly GCF_040703535.1. NCBI lineage: Bacteria > Bacillati > Actinomycetota > Actinomycetes > Kitasatosporales > Streptomycetaceae > Streptomyces > Streptomyces sp. NPDC007346. The sequence goes on along the minus strand of NZ_JBEYKR010000255.1, from coordinate 1,593 downwards.
CCAGCAGGGCGGCCCACAGGTCTCCCGCGCACCCGAGGACATCCGCGGCAGGTTGAGCAACCTGCGGCGGGGCATCCAGCGGGGACGCAGTGCGGGGTCGGACACCAGTACCACCTACAACCAGGAGCGTTAGTGTGAGCCCGATGAGCCAGGCGGCGCAGAATCTCAACTGGTTGATCACCAACTTCGTGGACAACACCCCCGGGGTGTCGCACACGGTGGTGGTCTCCGCCGACGGACTCCTGCTGGCCATGTCCGAAGGATTCCCGCGCGACCGCGCCGACCAGCTGGCGGCCGTCGCCTCCGGTCTGACGTCGCTGACCGCGGGCGCCTCGCGGATCTTCGAGGGCGGGGCGGTGAACCAGACCGTGGTGGAGATGGAGCGCGGGTTCCTCTTCATCATGTCCATCTCGGACGGTTCGTCACTGGCCGTCCTCGCCCACCCGGACGCCGACATCGGTCTGGTCGGGTACGAGATGGCCCTCCTGGTCGACCGCGCGGGCAGTGTTCTGACCCCGGATCTCCGCGCCGAACTCCAGGGAAGTCTTCTTAACTAGCAGACAGACAGTGCGTTTCTCGCCACCGCGCCATAAGGTGCGGTGGCGCGGCCCCACTGGGATCGGCGACCGGGCAGTCGGAGGAGGAAACGTGGCAGCACCCACAGGCGGACACCCTTACGAGGGTGAGCAGAGGGTTCCGGGTGAGCACGGTGACGGCCGTTTCGGCTTCCCCGCCGCATCCGGTGGCCAGGCCCCCGGCGCCTCTTATCAGCCATACCAGCAGCCGCAGGACGCCCACGGTTCGCAGGGGCCCGAGTGGCCCCAGCAGCAGCCCGATTCGCCGTGGCCGCAGCATCAGCCGCAGCACCCCCAGCGATACGACGCACCGCGGCACTCCCGTGTCCAGCCGGTGCAGCAGCGGCGGGCCCCCGAGCCCGCCAAGCCCGCCGCGCACAATCCGCTGGTGCGTCCGTACGCCATGACCGGCGGCCGGACCCGGCCGCGTTACCAGCTCGCCATCGAGGCGCTGGTCAGCACCACGGCCGATCCGTCCCGGCTGCAAGGGCAGTTGCCCGAGCACCAGCGGATCTGCCGGCTCTGCATCGAGATCAAGTCGGTCGCCGAGATTTCGGCCCTTCTCTCGATCCCCCTCGGCGTTGCCCGGATCCTCGTCGCCGACCTGGCCGAGGCCGGACTCGTCGCTATCCATCAGCCCGGCGGCGACGAGGCCGCCGGCGGCCAGCCAGATGTGACACTGCTCGAAAGGGTGCTCAGTGGACTTCGCAAGCTCTAGCGGCGGAGCGGCCCGCTCCACTACCTCGGCGAAGATCGTGGTGGCAGGGGGCTTCGGCGTGGGTAAGACCACGTTTGTCGGTGCCGTTTCGGAGATCAATCCGCTGCGCACCGAAGCCGTGATGACGTCCGCGTCCGCGGGCATCGACGACCTGACCCACACCGGGGACAAGACCACCACGACGGTGGCCATGGACTTCGGACGTATCACCCTGGACCAGGACCTGATCCTGTACCTCTTCGGTACGCCCGGTCAGGACCGCTTCTGGTTCATGTGGGACGACCTGGTCCGCGGCGCCAT
>NZ_JBEYKR010000254.1:0-5689 GCF_040703535.1 Streptomyces sp. NPDC007346 | reverse complement strand
CCGCCACATCCAGCTGATCGCCCTCGGTGGCGCCATCGGCACCGGCCTGTTCCTGGGTTCGGCCGGGGTGATGCAATCGGCCGGCCCGTCGATGAGTGACCGGCGCCGGCCGGTGCACGGGGGACGCGGCGGGCGAACGGCCGACCCACCGGGCACCGGGCCCGGCGAACGGGGCACGCGCCGGACGGGACCGCCGGGACCCGAGGGTCCCGCCCGTCCGCGAGGTGTTCCGATCTGCTGTCACGTGAGGGATTCGGCGCGGAACGCCCGGCGGATTGGTCCAGCGGGGACATTCACTCGATCGAGGTAGTTCCGGTCATCGGCCGATCCCTCCGCCCACCTGCATGGGGCCCCCGCCCACCTGCATGGGGCCCCGGCCACCTGCACGGGGCCCCGGCCACCTGCACGGGGCCCACGCCCACCTGCACGGGGCCCCGCCCACCTGCACGGGGCCCCCGCCCACCCGCACGGCCCCCGCCCACCGTCGCGCCCGTGAAACCGGTCGGGGCCTGTACGCGCGCGTGTCCGCAGGCCCGGCCGGTCCTCAGTCCAGCCCGCGTGCCCTCTCGAACCGGGCCCGCGCCTCGCCCAGGTCCACCACGGGCTCCGGATAGTCCAGCCCGCCCCCGGCCTTCCACGGCTCGTGGACCGCGGCCCCCTCCACCTCCGCAAGCTCCGGAACCCACCGCCGTACGTACGCGCCCTGCGGGTCGAAGCGTCTGCCCTGGACCACCGGGTTGAGCACCCGGTTGGGCCGGGTGTCCGTGCCGGTGCCCGCGACCCACTGCCAGTTCAGCTGGTTGTCGGCGATGTCGCCGTCGACCAGCAGCTCCAGGAAGTGCCGGGCCCCCACCCGCCAGTCCACGTACAGCGTCTTGGTGAGGAAGCTCGCGGCCAGCAGCCGGCCCCGGTTGTGCATCCACCCCTCGTGCGCCAGCTGCCGCATCGCCGCGTCCACCACGGGATATCCGGTCCGCCCGGCCTTCCAGGCGGCGATCTCGTCCTCGTCCGAGCGCCAGCGGTCCCGGCGCGGCCGGTAGTCGGACCAGGAGGCGTCGGGGCGGGCCGCCAGCACCTGGTGGTGGAAGTCGCGCCAGGCCAGCTGCCGGACGAACGCCTCTGCGCCCGGCCCGCCCTTCTCCTGGGCCCGGTTCGCCAGTTCGGCGGCGGAGACCGTACCGAAGTGGAGGTGGGGGGAGAGCCGGGAGGTGGCGTCCCCGGCGAGGTCGTCGTGCCTGTCGGCGTAGTCGCCCAGGCCCCCGTTCAGCCAGGACGTCGCCAGCTTGCGGGCCGCCACCTCGCCTCCGGCGGCGAGACCGGGGGAGACGTCCCCGACGCCGTCCCGGGAGGGGAGGGGGTCGGAGGGGAACTCGCCGTCCGGCAGCCGGACCGTGCGCGGTGCGGTCAGCGTGCCCCGTACCCCCGCGGCCTCCCAGCGGCGGAAGTACGGGGTGAAGACCGCGAAGTGGTCCTTGCCCGCCGGGACCACCCGGCCCGGGGCGAGCGCGGTGACCACCGCGTCATGGATGCGCAGCTCGCAGCCGGTGTCCGCCAGGGCGGTACGCAACCGCTCCTCGCGCCGTGCCGCGTACCCGCTCACCCCGGCGGCCGTGTGCACCGCCCGCGCCCCGGTCTCCTCGACCAGCCGGCGCACCTCCTCCGCCACCGCGCCCGTACGGATGATCAGCCGGCCGCCGCGTCCGCGCAGTCCGGCGTCCAGGTCCGCCAGGCAGTCGGCGAGGAACGCGAGCCGGTTGGGGGCGTCGAACCCCGCCCGGTGGACGGCGTCGTCCCGGACGAAGAGTGGGACGACCCGGTCCGCGTCCCGCAGGGCGGAACGCAGTACCGGGTTGTCGTGCAGACGTAGATCGGAGGTGAACAGCACCACCGCGACGTTCATGGAACGGGTGCTCCTTGCAGAGGGGACTGGCAGAAGGGGACTCGCAGAGGGGGACTTGCAGAGGGGACGGCGTGGGCGGTCAGGCGGTCGGGAAGTCCATCAGGGCCAGCGGTGACGAGGTCGGTTCGGCCGATCCGCCCGCCGGTTCGACGGTGATGCCCATCCCCGTCGCCCGGTCCACGGGCCCGTCCAGCAGCACCGCTTCGACGCCGGCCGAGGGGTCCATCAGGCCGGCCGACCGCATGGTGCCCTCGTCGGCGAACCAGAGCTGGTAGACCTTGCCGCTCGGCGGCCGTTCCATCCCCGAGGCGAGGAACACGGCCCGGTTCTCCCGCTGCGAGACGACGACGGTGCCGCGTGCGCCGCCGGTCAGCTCGCCCGAGGCGGTCCTCGCGTCCGGGGCGGAGAGCACCTGGGCCAGTTGCTGGTTCTGCCGCTGGGCCCGGTCCGCCTCCTGGCGGGCGTCCTGCGCCACCTGGTTCTGCCACACCGCGACCCCGCCGAAGGCGGCCGCCACCGCGACGCAGGCGGCCAGCGCGTAGGTCGACCAGCGGCCGGTGCGGCCACCACCCCCCGTACGCCCCGGTCTGCCCTGCGGCGGAGCCTCCTGGCGTACGGTCGTGATCTCCCGCAGCACCCTCTCGCGCAGCTCGCGCGGCGGAGCGTCGGCGACGGCGAGACCGAGCCGGGCGGCCGTGGCCGACAGCTCCCGCACCTCCTGGGCGCAGGCCTCGCAGTCGCTCAGATGCCGCTCGAACGCGCGGCGTTCGGTCTCGGGCAGCGCGTGCAGGGCGTAGGCCCCGGTCAGCGTGTGCAGTTCGGCCGTGCTCATGCGCTCACCCCCAGGCAGTCGCGCAGCCGGATGAGGCCGTCGCGCAGCCGGGTCTTGATGGTGCCCAGCGGCACGGTGAGGAGTTCCGCCACCTCGCGGTAGGTCAGGCCCCGGTAGTACGCCAGGGTCACGGACTGGCGCTGGAGTTCGGACAGGGTCCGCAGACAGCGGCGTACCTGCTCCCGCTCCAGCCGTGTCTCGACCTGTTCGGAGACCTCGTCGAAGGCGGGGGTGCGGTCCAGGAGCGCCGCTCTGTGCTCCCGGGCCGCCGACGCCTCGGCCGAGCGGACCCGGTCGACGGCCCGGTGGTGGGCGAGGGTCAGCACCCAGTTCATCGCGCTGCCCCGGGAGGCCTGGAAGCGGGGGGCGGTACGCCACACCTCGACCAGGACCTCCTGGGCGACCTCCTCCGACTGCGCCGGGTCGCGGAGCACACTGCGGACGAGCCCGAGCACGGGCCCGCAGACCGCGTCGTACACCCCGGCGAACGCCTCCTGGTCCCCCCGCGCGACCCGCACCAGGAGTTCCTGGAGGTCAGGTCCTGGCGAGGGCACCCTGCTGATCTGTACGGCTTCTTTCACGCGGGTTTCCTCCCGGGACGTCATAGGTTCCGGGAGTGGTTCGGAGCCGACGGCCGTCCGGATTGGTCCGATGCCCGCGATCCTTCCAGACCCCGCCCCGCCCGGCCGCGCGACGCAGCGGAGCGATTCAGCCCCGCCGCACCTCCGGCCGGTCCGCGCTCCGCCGGGTGGCGCGCAGCGCGAGGAAGGCCAGCAGCCCGAACGGCGAGAGCAGGATCGCCAGCACCAGCAGCGGGCCCATCAGCCACGGGGAGAACCCGAGCTTGCGGCCCTGGAGGAACATCCACTGTCCGATCAGCAGGTCCCAGGCGATCACCTGCGCCCACAGGGCCGCGGCGCCGTCGCCCAGGGCCGTCAGCTCGCGGAAGGTGTCGAGGTCCGGGCTGCTCACCGCCGTCCAGAGCTCGGGGAAGACCTGCACGGCCAGGACGGTGTAGACGGCGAGGAGCGGCAGGACGGTCAGGGGTGAGGAGACGATCCTGGTGGTGACGGACCAGGTGGGGGCGAAGATCATCAGCAGCCAGAAAGGGGCGGCCAGATAGAACGTGATCTCGAAGAGGGTGTTGCTCATGCCGTGAACTCCTTGCTGTGGGAAGCCGGTTCGGATTCCCGTCGTGCGGGTGCGGGTGCGGGTGCGGGTGCGGGTGCGGGTGCGGGTGCGGGTGCGGTACGCAGCGCTGACCAGACCCCGGCGGCCACCGCCACCAGGAGCGCGCCGGCGGATATGAGCGTCACCGCGTCCGGGTGGACCAGGGGCTGACCCCGGAGCGCCTGCCAGGTGGTCAGTGCGACGAGGCCCGCGTACCCGAGCGTCACCGCCCGTACGAGACGCAGCCGCACCTGCGCGTCGCGCAGCCGGGCGATCCGGGGCGCCAGCAGCACCAGGGCGATGAGGAACAGCGGGATCAGCTGGAGCGCGTGCATGCCCACGAAGTGCGGGGCCCGCAGGTCGCCGCCGGTGGTGGACCAGCCGGTCAACGGCATCGCCGGACCGCCGTCGGGCACGCCGACGGAGTGGGCGCCGATCACATCGGCGGTCTCCAGGTTCCCGGCCCGCAGTTCCGCGCTCGGCAGCGTCATCAGGAAGCCGAGCCCCGCTCCCGCCAGCGCGACGGCGACGCCGCCCCGGATCGCCCAGGCGGTCGCCCGGTCCGCGAACCGGGTGCGCAGCAGCAGGAGACCGATCACCAGGGTGGCCGCCCACAGCACGACGACCGTGATCCCCATCGCCATGAACAGGGCCCTGTCGAACGGCGTCTCGACGTTGAAGTGGCTGCGCTTCCCGCGGACGACCTGCACGGTGATGATCGCCATCTCGACGAGGGCCGTCAGGACGACCACGTTCCCCGCCCGCCGGCCGGCCCGCCGCCCCCGGGTCAGATGCTCCAGCATCCAGGCCAGCGTCAGGCCGTAGGCGGCGAAGGAGAGGGAGAACTTGAACGGCTTCGCCCAGATCGGGGCGTCCACCAGGACCCGGTCGTCGACCGCCAGGCCGACGGCGGAGACGAGAGCCCACAGGCCCATGGTGGCGGAGAAGACGACCAGTGGGCGATGCCAGGAACGCCATAACGACACGAGGAAACCCCCTGCGAGATTATGGATAGTGGGACTTACCGCTATCCGGTAGGGGCACTATCTATGATGGAGGTCGGATATGGCAAGGGCGGGAAGGCGAACACGCGGTGCGCATCGGTGAGTTGAGTCGCAGGTCCGGGGTTCCGGTACCGACGATCAAGTTCTACGTACGGGAACGGCTCCTGCCCGCAGGGGAGCTGACGAGCCCCAACCAGGCCGAGTACGGTCCGGACCATGAGCGGCGCCTGCACCTGATCCGGGTCCTGCTGGAAGTGGGCGGCCTCTCGCTCGCGGCCATCGGCGAGGTCCTGGAAGCCGCGGACGACCCCGAACGGCCGGTGATAAAGGTGCTGGGCTCGGCGGCGAAGGGTGTCCCTCCGCTCGGCGAGGGCGAGGCCGGGCCGGAGCAGGAGCGGGCCCGCCAGGATGTGGCCGAGCTGCTGGAGCGGCGCGGCTGGCAGGTCAGCGAGGAGGGCACGGCCGCCGAGTCGCTGGCCGGAGTGGTCGCCGCGATGCGCCGGGTGGGGCACGGCGGCCTGGTCGGCCTGATGGACCTCTACGCGGACGCGGCCGAGTCGGTCGCCCGCGCCGACCTCGACTACGTCATGCGCCAGGTGGAGCGCGAGGACCTGGTCGAGGGCGTCATCGTCGGTACGGTCCTGGGCGAGGCGATGTTCGGCGCGCTGCGCAGACTCGCCCACGAGGGCGTCTCGGTCCAGCGCTACGAGTCCTAGGGCGTGTCCGGCGGCGCCATACGCGCCGACGGAAGGACCCCGCCCACCGCGGCCGGTGGGCGGGGTC
>NZ_JBEYKR010000253.1:0-5734 GCF_040703535.1 Streptomyces sp. NPDC007346 | reverse complement strand
GGGAGCGGGGGGGGGGGGGGGGCCCGGCCCGGGGCGGGCGGGGGGCCCCCCCCCCCCGGCCGGCCCGCCGAGGTGCGCCGCCCCCCGGGCGGGGAGCATGCTGGCTGGGTGACCCGGCACGATGCGACCCGGCCCACCCCGCCCCCCGGAAGCGGGTCCGGGGCCGGGCGAGACGACGGCGGCCGAGTACCGGACGAGCTGTCCCTCGTACTCGCGCAGGGGGTGGTCAGCGCCGTCGAGTCCGCCCGGGGGCACGCGGGGGGCATCTACCTCCGCTCCGGAACGCCTGGGCTGCTGCGCCTCGCCGCGCTCGCCGGACTGCCGGGACCGCTGTTCCGGCCCTGGTGGCGGATGCACGTGAACCGGCCCTTCCCCGCCTCCGAGGCCTACCGCACCGGGCGGCCCGTGCTGCTCGCCGACGCGGAGGAGGCCATGCGGCTGTTTCCCCAGCTGATGGCGGGGCTGCCGTTCCCGTTCGGCTCGCTGTGGGTCCCGATCACCGGCCCCCGGGGCAGCATGGGGGTGATGGCCGTCCTGCGCTCCGCCAGCCCCGGTGAGCAGGTCGCGCCCGCAGACGGGAAGCGGCTGCTGCGGCTGGGCCGCCGCCTGGGGGCCGCCCTCGCCGACCTGGAGGCGCGGTCCCTCCCCGTCGTCTGGGAGCGGGAGCCGATCCCCGTCCAGCTGCCGGCCGCCCCCGCGCCCCCGGTGCGGGTCGGCAGCTTCGAGTGGGACCTGTACTCCGGGGCCCTCACCGCCGACGACGACCTGTGCGCGATCTTCGGCACCGAGCAGGCGGAGTTCCCCGGCACCGTCGACGCCCTCGCCGGACGCCTCGTACCGGAGGACGTGTACGGGCTGTGGGCCCTGGCCCGGCAGGCGGTGGAGTCCGCCGACCCGGTGGTCCGCCGGATGCGGCTGCGGGGCCCCGACGGCCGGTACCACCTGCTGGAGCTCTCGGGCCGCTGGGCGCACCCGGACGGTGAGGAGGCCGAGAGCCGTCTGACCGGCTCCGTGGTCGACTTCGGTGCCGGGCCCGTCATCGCGGAGGCGGCGGACCGGCTGCCCCTGGGGATCGTCTCCCTGGACCGGATCGGGCGCATCACGTACGCCAACGGGCTCGCCGAGGAGCTGCTGGACCGCCCCAGGGCGGAGCTGGTCGGCCACGTCGTGTGGGAGGCGCTGCCGTGGTTCGGGCATCCGGCGTACGAGGACCACTGCCGCGCCGCCCTGATCTCCGACGAACCCGTCCACTTCCTCGCCCGGCGGCCCCCGTCGCTCTGGCTGTCGGTCTCCCTGTACCCGGGCCACGACGGGCTGAGCGCGGTGTTCCAGGCCTCGGAGAAGCCCGCGTACGCGCCCGGCTCCGTCACCTCGCCCGGCCTGGGCATCGGGTCCACCGCCGACCGCTCCTCCGCGCTCTACCGTCCGGTGGCCCTGGCCATCGCCCTCACCGAGGCGGTCACGGCCCGCCAGGTCTCCGCGGTGGTCACCGAGGAGCTGCTGCCCGCCTTCGGCGGCCGGCAGCTCGCCATCTACCTGCTGAGCGAGAGCCACCTCCACCTCGCCTGGGAGACCGGCTTCCCCAAGGGGTTCCTCGACCGCTTCGAGGGGGTCGGGCTCGACGTGTCCATCCCCGGCGTGGAGACCCTGACCACCGGCCGGCCGATCTTCTTCGAGTCCATGCAGCGCCTGGCCGACGCCTACCCGGGCATCCCGATGGAGACCGACATCGGGGCGCGGGCGTTCCTGCCGCTGATCGCCTCGGGGCGGCCCGTCGGCTCGTGCATCCTCGGCTTCGACCGGCCCCGCGGGTTCAGCCCGGAGGAGCGCACCGTCCTGACCGCCCTGGCCGGGCTGATCGCCCAGGCCCTGCAACGCGCCCAGCGGTACGACAGCGAGTCGGCGCTGGCCCGGGGGCTCCAGGACGCCCTGCTGCCGCACCGGCTGCCGGAGGCCGACGGGGTCGACACCCTGGGGCGCTATCTCTCCGGCACCCAGGGCATGGAGGTGGGCGGCGACTGGTACGACGTCATCGAGACCGGCCACGAACTGGCCCTGGTCATCGGCGACGTCCAGGGGCACGGTGTCTCGGCGGCCGCCACCATGGGGCAACTGCGCAGTGCGGTACGGGCGTTCGCCCTCAGCAACCACGACCCGAAGGAAGTGATGAGCGGTACGAACCGGCTGCTCATCGATCTCGACCCCGGACAGTTCGCCAGCTGCTGCTACATCGTCCTGGACCCGCTCACGGGACGGGCCCGCGCCGTACGCGCGGGGCACCCGCAGCCGCTGCTGCGGCATCCCGACGGCCGGACCGAGGTGCTGGACCTGCCCGGCGGCATCGTGCTCGGCATCGACGGGCAGGCGAGCTACCCGGTCACGGAGCTGCGGCTCGAACCGGGCGCCACGCTGGCCCTGTTCACCGACGGGCTCATCGAACGCCCCGGGACCGACATCGACGAGGGCATCGAACGGCTGCGCGCCACCATCGCCGGGATCGGCTCCGTCCCGCTGGCCGAGATGGCGAACCGGGTGATCGGGGAGGCGAGGCAGGCCACCGACCGGCCCGACGACATCGCGCTCCTGCTCGCGGCCCGCTGGACACGCGTACCGGAGAAGGCACCGCCGCCGACCCGTGACACCGCCCCGCCGGATCTGTGGCGGACGTTCCGCGGGCCGGGCCCGGACGGCACGACGCGTGCCCCGGACCCGGCCTGAGGGGTGACGGTGCCGACGTGAGGGACCCCGAGGCCCTGATCAGGCCGGTAGACGCCGATCAGGACCTCGTGGGACTCGTGGCGGCCTGATCAGGCCTCGGAGGGCGGCTCGGCGGGAACGAAGGCGCCGGAGGCCTCCAGCATGCCCTCGCGCTCCACGACCTTGATCCGCTCACGGCCCTGGGCCGCACCGAGCGCCTGCTCGTGGGCGTCCAGCCGGTGCCAGCCCTCCCAGGTGGTGTACCGGACGTTCCGGCCCTCCAGGAAGGCCTCGACGGCCTCCGGCGCGGGCGTCGCGGGCTCGGGCAGACGGCCGGCGGCGCGGTCCTCCAGGAGGCAGGCGACCGTCTCGTTGGCGTCGCCCTTGGTGTGCCCGATCAGGCCGATCGGGCCGCGCTTGATCCAGCCCGTGACGTAGACCGAGGTCATGTGCTCGTCACCGGCGATGACACGGCCCGCCTCGTGCGGGACGGTGCCGGAGGTCACGTCGAAGGGGAGCTTGGGCAGCTCCTCCGAGTAGTAGCCGACGGCGCGGTAGACGCTCTGCATGTCCCAGTCGGTGAACTTCCCCGTGCCCCGGACGTTGCCGGTGCCGTCCAGCTCGGTGCGCTCGGTGCGCAGCGCGACGACCTCGCCGTCCTCGCCGAGGATCTCGACCGGGGACTCGAAGAAGTGCAGGAAGAGCTTGTGCGGGCGGTCGCCGGTATCGCGGATCGCCCAGTTCTCCAGGGTCTGCGCGACCATGTTGGCCTGCTTGTTCTCCCGCCGGGTGGCGATGGAGCCCTCGTCGTACTCGATGTCCTCGGGGTTGACGATGACCTCGATGTTGGGGGAGTGGTCCAGCTCCCGCAGCTCCATCGGGCTGAACTTGGCCTGTGCCGGGCCACGCCGCCCGAACACGTGCACCTCCAGCGCCTTGTTCGCCTTGAGGCCCTGGTACACGTTGTCCGGGATCTCGGTCGGCAGCAGCTCGTCCGCCGTCTTGGCCAGCACGCGGGCCACGTCCAGCGCCACGTTGCCGACGCCGAGGACGGCGACCTTCTCCGCGGTGAGCGGCCAGGTGCGCGGCACCTCGGGGTGGCCGTCGTACCAGGAGACGAACTCCGCCGCGCCGTAGGAGCCGTCCAGCTCGATGCCCGGGATGTCGAGCGCCCGGTCGGCCTCGGCGCCGGTGGAGAAGATCACCGCGTCGTAGAAGGACCGCAGGTCGTCCAGGCCGATGTCGTTCGGGTAGCTGACGTTGCCGAAGAGGCGGATCTGCGGCTTGTCCAGCACCTGGTGCAGCGCCTTGACGATGCCCTTGATCCGGGGGTGGTCGGGGGCCACGCCGTAACGGATCAGGCCGAAGGGCGCGGGCATGCGCTCGAACAGGTCGATCGAGACCCCCGGGTCCTGGCAGACCTCGGATTTGAGCAGCGCGTCCGCAGCGTAGATACCGGCGGGGCCGGCTCCGACAATGGCGACGCGGACGGGGCGTGTCATGGCGTGTTGATCCTTAAGGCGGGCGAACGCGGGCAGGTACAGCGTACGTCGGAGGTAAGGCTTGGCTTACTAGTCTCCACCCCACACGGTAAGCCCTGGCCCGGCGAGGCCGCCGACCCGGCCTGCGGAACTGACCGATAAGTCCGTTTCTTCGGAACGGTATGGGCGATTTGGTTGTTTTGGCACGCTCTTCCATAAAAAGGCTATTGGTGGCCTTGGGGTATTTTGACCGTGCCTCTTTCGGCCACCCCGGCGCGACGTGGTGAGCGTCACGTCCGGCGGCGCGGACGCGGAAGCGGAGGGTTCGGTTCCCTTCTGTCCCAAGAAAGTTGACACCGTGACGGAACGGGCGCGGCCGGGAATTCCTATTTTCGATCTTGCGCAGAAAGGAAGATCCGGAATTCAGGGCTTGTTCTGTCCGATGTTTTTCGCCTACGGTCACGGTCAATCCGGATGGAACGCCTAATCCTGCCGCCGTCCGGGGACCCGAAACCCACTCACGTACGGCAGGAACGGGGGACCCAGGTAAGTCGCCGATCCGGTCTCCGGAACGGCTAGGGGTGAAGTCGCATGTCCATGCGGCCAGACATCTCCCGTCTGAACCCGACAGCTCACCTCGTAGGCGCCGGAGAGGAAATTCCCCATGCCCGCACAGGGTAAGCACCGCCGTCCCAAGTCCGTCTCGCTGGGACGTGGCATCGCCGCCGTGACCACGGGTGGAGCCGTTCTGGCCCTCCCGGTGCTCGGCGCCACCACCGCCTCTGCCGCCCCCGCGCACGCCGTCGCCGCGGAAAAGGCGGTGGCTCCCGTGTCCGTGACCGCCCAGGTGAATTCCGTGACGAAGGCCGCGCCCGCCACGCATTCCGTGGCGTCCGGCGAAACGCTTTCCAAGATCGCCCGCGAGTATTCCGTCAGCGGCGGCTGGAAGAAGCTGTACGAAGGCAACCGGAAGGTCATCGGAGATAACCCGAACATTATTCACCCGGGTATCAAGCTGACCATCGGCGCCAAGGCTGCCGCCTCGTCAGACACCAAAGCCGGCAAGGCTTCCGAGGCCGCGGCCCCGGCCGCCGCCCGCACCGCCACGGCGGAGCGGGCCGACCGTTCGGAGCGCACCACGGCCGCCCCCGCCGCCGCTCCCGCGACGTACACCAACGACCTCGACGGCTGGATCAGGGAGTCGCTGGCGGTCATGGCCCAGCACGGCATCCCCGGCAGCTACGAGGGCATCCACCGCAACATCATCCGCGAGTCCTCGGGCAACCCGAACGCCATCAACAACTGGGACTCCAACGCGGTCAAGGGCACCCCGTCCAAGGGGCTGCTCCAGGTCATCGACCCGACGTTCCAGGCGTACCACGTGCCCGGCACCTCGACCGACAGCTACGACCCGGTCGCCAACATCACCGCCGCCTGCAACTACGCGGCGGACCGGTACGGCTCGATCGACAACGTCTTCGGCGCCTACTGATCCTCCGTACGAGAACCCGCGCCGCAACGTGATCCGCGCGATCAAGAGCGTGATCCTGCGCGTG
>NZ_JBEYKR010000252.1:0-5788 GCF_040703535.1 Streptomyces sp. NPDC007346 | reverse complement strand
CGCCGTCAACGTGTCGTCACGCTACTCGGCGCACTTCGGGCCCAACCGCGAGGTGCTGGGCATCAACATCGCACGGCTTCCGCTGCGCGACGGGGCGCTGGACGCGGTGTTCGGAGCCGGGCTGATCTCGCATCTGGCCCGCCCCGAGGCCGATACGGCGGAGCTCGCCCGGGTGGTGCGGCCGGGCGGGGTGCTGGCCCTCTTCCACCCGATCGGCCGGGCCGCCCTGGCCGCGCGGCACGGGCGCGCCCTCACCGACGACGACCTGCGGGCCGAGCCCAGGCTGCGGGCCCTGCTGGCCGGTTCCGGATGGCGGCTGGACTCCTACACCGACGAGGACGACCGCTTCCTGGCCCTCGCCGTACGTCGCCCCTGACGGGCCACGGCCCCGGATCCGGGGTCGTGCACCAGCTCCCGCGGTGGTACGGGGCAGCGCCCCGCGACCTCGCACGGCACCGCCCGCGACGCCCGCCGCCCCGGACGAACCCCTCCCCCGTGTACGCGGCTACGGAGCTGCCGCACACCGTCTCCGCGCTCCCGCCGGCCCTCATCACTCGGCGGGCGCCTGCGACGGCCGCCGGTGGCCGGGGACCGGGCAGCCCCGGACACCGGGGGTGGGGAACGTACCGAGCGCGGCGACCTCGTAGCCGTCCGGGTAGCCCTTGATCTCGGGGTTCTGGCGCGCGTAGTGCGGCGTGCGCCGGGGCGGCAGCAGCCGGACGGCACGGGCCCTCAGGCGCAGGGCGCCCCGGGTCAGCCCCCGGGCCACGGGCCCCGGGCGCTCGTAGCGGAACGCCCGCAGCAACGAGTCGTCCAGGAGCGCGAGGCTGGCGCCCCGCACCACCGGGGCGAGCGGCCCCGGATACCAGGAGCCCATGAGCGCCAGGGTCGCGTCGGAGACCCGGCGGGCTCCCGCGTCCCAGCCGAAGTGCTCCTGCTCGTAGGCGTCGAGGGTGCGCTCGAAGTCCTCGTAGCTCTGCGGGAGGTCCTTGATCCCCATCCGGGCGCCCAGGGTGCGGTAGTAGGCGGCGAAGGCCCTCAGCTCGTGGGCGGAGAGCCGGCGCCAGCCGAAGTCGTCCAGCCAGCGCTTCGGTGTGACGACGAAGGTGCACAGCACGTAGCGCATGTCGTCGTTGCTGATGTCGTAGCTGCGGTGCATCTGATTGATCCGGCGGATGGCCGTGCGGCCCTCCTCGGTGTCGAATCCGTGCTCCACCACGGTGTCCAGGAGCAGGGCGGTGTCGTCGTACCGCTTCTGCGAACGCTCCGTCAACTCCGCTGTCTCATCGAGGAGTCGGCCGATGCTGGGCACGGCATAGGTGCGGTAGAGGGCCAGTTCGAGGGCGCGGGTGATGTCCCAGGGGAACTCGTAGGTGACGGTGAGGCGGTAGATCTCCAGGAAGTCCCGCTCCGGGTCGAGTCGCTGAATCTCCTTCAGCCGGTCGTAGCGCTGAACCATGCTCTTCCCCTCGTTCGTTCCGAGCTCCGATCCTACGCGGATGGCCCCGTACGTCCCGGTCCTTCCCGGCCACGACGCCCTGGGCCGAGGGACCGGCGGGTGCGGCCGGGTGTCGGGCGCCGGGGCCTCGACGGCGGGGTTACCGAGTAGTTAAGGTGCGCCGACGGACGACGTGAGGCGGGCCTGGGCGACGGGTGGCCGAGCGGTGGATGAGGGATCTCAGGGACGAGGAGGAGACCGTGGCCGCTACGGACGCCGACGACGACGCGCTGCTGGTGCTGACCGCGGTGCTGCTGACCCCTGCCCGGTTCCCGAGTGTGCTGGGCGACGACTACGTGGCCGCGTGCGGTGTGCTCGGCCTCGAGCCGTACGAGGAGGGGTACGGTCTCGTCCTCGGCCAGGACGGGGAGGGGGCCCGCTGGACCGTGGTCGTCGAGGACGTGTCCCTGGTGGCCGCGGCCATCGCGGCCTGGGACTGCGGTATGGAGTACGACCTCTCCCCCGACGACCGCTGCGTGGTGTGCGCGCTGCCCGGCTGGCCGCTGGCCGTGGCCGTCGCCGCGCCCGGTGTGCCCGCCCCGCACGACCCGGAGACGGACGGTCAGGGCCCTGCGCCGCTGGCTCCTGTGGACACGGGGTCCTGGGGCCCCGCTCAACGGCGGCTGGGGGCCGACGAGATCGCGGAGCGGTGGGCGCTGTGGCGGGAGCAGATCGACGACGCGGAGTTCGTCCGGCCGGGCGATGAGTCGGCGAAAGGTCCGGCCGGACACGGTGGGCCGGGGGACGGAGGCACCGCCGGCGAGGGGGAGGCGGAGCCCGGTGCCGCTGCGACGGGCCGGCATCCCGGCGTACGACGGGCCCTGTCGGAGGCCCTCGCCTATACGAAGGCTCCGCCGCCACCGGGCCGGATCCGCTCCGTCTTCGCCTCGGCCGACGCCCGCACCCTGCGTGTCGACGGCCCGGGGTGGTCGATGGTTGCCAGAACCGACGACATAGCGCTGATCCTGCTGGACGAGGAGCCGGGCGAGGTCCTGCCCGTCGGCCGCGGGCCCGCGCTGCCCGGCCTGCTGGAGGCCCTGGACACGCTGGCCCCGCCTCCGGCGTGACCGTGCTCCGGGCCCGGGGCTCCCGTACTGCTGTGTCCCCGGCTCAGAGGCCCCGGCCACCGATGGCCACCCGTCGCTCCCGGGTTCAGCGGCCGATCTCCCTGCGGTTGCTCCTGCGGAGCCTGCGCCGCTGGGACGGGTCCAGCAGCAGATAGCCCGCGACGGGGACGCCGATCACCACCAGCAGCGACCACCAGAATCCGATCAGGGGCATCAGGACGACCGCAGCCACCACCCCCGCGACAGCGACCTTCGCACCGTTCGACATGGTCCACGCCTCCTTCGCGGCCGGCGCCGCTCCTGTCGTGTCAACGCGTCTGCGCGTTCTTACGTTCCCCTCACCGTCCCCCGTGTCGCCGCTCATCGCAGCGGTTCACCGACCTCGTGCATATGAGCCAGCGCCTGCCGGTAGGACTCGACGAGTCCGGTCTCCGCGTACGGCATGCCGATGCTTTTGCAGTGCGCCTTGACCAGGGGCTGGGCCAGCCGCAGGTGGGGCCGGGGCATGCTCGGGAACAAGTGGTGCTCGATCTGGTAGTTCAGGCCGCCGAGGAACCAGTCGGTCAGGATCGCGCCGCGCACGTTGCGTGAGGTCAGGACCTGGCGCTGGAGGTGTCCCCAGCGGTCCCCGTCCGGGTCGGGCATCTCCATGCCCTTGTGGTTGGGGGCGAAGGCCATCCCCAGGTGGAGACCGAACAGCGCGTGCAGCAGCAGGGCGAAGACGACCGCCTTGCCCGGGGACAGGGTGGTCAGCAGCAGGGCCGCGTACAGCGCGAGGTGCGCCGTCATCAGCAGGGCCGACACCGCACGCTCCCGGGCCGGCTGGCGGCGCAGGAACTGGAACCCGTAGATCTTCAGGGCTATGCCTTCGAGCAGCAGCATGGGGAAGAACAGCCGGGCCTGGTTGCGGGTCAGCCAGCGGGCGAACCCTTCACGCTGCGCCGCCTGCTTCTGCGTCCAGACCAGGGCGCCGACACCGACATCGGGGTCCTTGTCGACGTGGTTGGGGTTGGCGTGGTGACGTACGTGCTTGTCGTTCCACCACGCCTCGTTCATACCGAGGAGCAGGTTGGCGTGGACGAGGCCGATCAGCCTGTTCGCCCTGCGGTCACCGGTTATCTGGGAATGGCCCGCGTCATGGGCGACGAAGGCCGTCCGGGTCCACAGGACCGCCAGCGGAAGGGCGAGAAGCAGGCTCCACCAGGTGTCGCCCAGCAGAACGAACGCGGTGATCACCCCGCCCAGGGCCACCAGGTTGGCCGCGATGCTGATGACATACCGGTCGGTGCGGCGTTCGAGAAGGCCCTGCCCCTTCACAGCACGCAGCAGGGGGGCGAAATCACTGCCCGCAGCCGAGGAACCCGATCGTTCCGCACTGCTGTCACCGGCGGAATCCGCGGCGGTGGCTGTTGCCTGGGACATGAGGTCTCCGGTCTCTCAAACATAGGCGCTGACCTCGTCAAACGTACGGATCGGAGGCTTTCGGCAGCCATGGCGCCACCACCCCGATCTCCCTGGGGCAGACCCCCGTATCCCGTGGTGGTGCCAGATGCACCACGACCACCGAGGAGGAGCGAGGAGTGGGGCAGATCACACCAGGGGGCCGCGCATCTTGGCTTCAAATGGAGTACCCTCGGCGACCCCGACCCACTAGTCAAATTTGAGGAATCTGACATCGCTGTGCACCGGCACCCCGCGGCAACGCTTTCCGAGATTTCCGAACTGTCCCGCTGCTCCGCGGTCTTCATCCCCGCGGACCCGCCCCGTACCGGCGTGATCGCCTTCTGGAACCCGGACGGTAGCACCCCTCCCGACGCGCCCTGGGTCCTGTCGGAGCTCACCGTGGCCGAGGACGGTCTCCGGCGCCGTGCCGTGCCGGCCCTGCGTCTTCCCGTACGGGAGGCTCTGCCGGTGCTGACACGGGCGCGGGCCGGCGGGCAGGCCTCCCCCGCCACCGCCTTCTGGGGCGCCGCCGCACTGGTCGGCCTGCAACTCGTCGCCCGCGGTCTCCTGCTGCCCGGACTGAGCCCCACCGATCAGGACGCCTGGCGGGTCGGGCCGCTGGGCGCCGAGGACCTGGAGCGGATCCGGGAGCTCGCGGCGTCGATGCCGGCCACCGCCCACGCGACCCCTCTGGAGAGCGACGCGAGCGCGGACGGACCGCTGCTGCTGCCCGAACCGGAGCGGCTGCTGCGGGCGTTCCTGGACGCGGTGGCCGACGGGCTGCCCCGGACGCCCGCCGCCGGGTTCGCGGCGGCGGGCCCCGCGTTCGCCGCCCGGGAGCCCCAGCACCTGCCCCAGGGCCGGGCCTGGGCGGCCGATGTGGCGGCCGGTCACGACGCGGGGGTGCGGCTCTCGTTGCGTGTCGAGGTCATCGGAGCGGCCTCCCCGGCCACCGAGGACCCGCTCACGGCCGGCGATGCGCCGTCGTTCCGTGCCGTGTTGCAGATCCACAGCGTCAGCGACCCCTCGCTGGTCGCCGACGCGGCCGAGGTCTGGGCGGGCGGCACGCGGAGCGCGGAGCTCTTCGGGCCGCGGGCCCGCATGGACGCCCTCCTCGCCCTGCGCCGCGCCGCCCGCGCCTGGCCGCCGCTGACCCCGCTGCTGTCCGCCGCCGTGCCGGACGCCGTGGAGCCCGCCGACGAGGAGATCGCCGAACTGCTGGGGCCCGCCTCGCGCGCCCTGGCCGCCACGGGTGTGCAGGTGCACTGGCCCAAGGAGCTGGCGAGGAAGCTCACCGCGCGCGCGGTGATCGGCCCGGACGACCCGGACGGTGACGCCGACAGCGCGGAAGGGGACGGCCGGCGGAGGCGTGCCGTGGCGGACACGCCCTCGTTCCTCTCCGCCGACGCCCTGCTCGCGTTCGACTGGTCGTTCACGCTGGGCGGCCAGAGGCTGAGCCGCGAGGAGCTGGACCGCATCGCGGAGTCCAGCAGGCCGATCGTGCGGCTGCGCGACCAGTGGGTCCTCATCGACCCGGAGGAAGCACGGCGGGCCCGGACGACCCAGGACCGCAAGGTGACCCCCATCGACGCGCTGGGCGCGGCGCTGACCGGCTCCACCGAGGTGGACGGGCGGCGTGTGGAGGTGGCGGCGACGGGGTGGCTGGAGCAGCTGCGGAAGCGGCTGGCCGATCCGGAGTCCGCGGCCGAGCAGTCGATCGGGCAGCCCGAGGCGCTGACCGCGACGCTGCGCGACTACCAGCTCCGCGGGCTGAACTGGC
>NZ_JBEYKR010000251.1:0-5805 GCF_040703535.1 Streptomyces sp. NPDC007346 | reverse complement strand
CCCACTCGCGGCCTTTCACCCTTACGGGCGGGGCCTGGGCCCGCACACCCTGTCGCCGGCCCCCCCCCCCCCACCACACCAGTACGAGCCCGGCCGATACGATCTGCCGATGTCCTGCGTCTTCTGCGGCGGTGCTCCCGTCACCAAAGAGCACATCTTCCCTCAGTGGCTGAACGAGTACCTTCCTCCGGGGCGGCAGCAGACCGAGCAGGCCCGCTACGGCGAGGGTGCCTACGACACGACCCGGCAAAGCGTGGGCCTGGACTTCACGGTCAAGAAGGTCTGCGCCCCGTGCAACAACGGCTGGATGTCGCAGATGGAAGACGCCTCCAGAGTTGTCCTCGCACCTCTGATCACCGGGCAGGACCTCGGCCTGGGCCTCATCTCCCTGCGGCAGCAGCGTCAGATCGCGCTCTGGGCCACGAAGACAGCAATGATGGCCGATCAGTTTCAGCACAAGCCTCTCCTGCCACCCCATCAACTCCGGAGAATGCATACGCACCGGGCGATACCCGGGGGAACGCGCGTGTGGATCGGGGCCTGCCCGCAACGCGAGCCGCTCGTCACCAGCCACACCGTGATAGTTCCCCTCACTGGCGTAGCTGCGCCCGGCGACCCGGAGCCGGTCGGGTTCTACTGCCCGATGAAGATCGGGCAGCTGTGTCTCTACGTCTACTTCCCGGCCGCAGAAGTCGTCATCCAGCACGGTCGTGAGTTCCACCTGTCCGTTGCCCGGATCTGGCCCCGCCGCTCCAGCGACCTGCCGTTCCCGCCTCCCGTCCAGCCGCGGGACGGGGAAGCCTTCGAGCGGTTCGCCGACGCGCTACAGGAGAGCCTGCACCTCTACACACCCGAACAGGCAGCTGAGCACCAGCTTCAGGAATCCTGATGCCGGGGTAGGGCGCGGTAGAGCCCCGTCGTGTTCATCGCTGCTGCCAACGGGTCACCTGGCGGCCTTCTTCTCGGCAAGCTTCTCAGCCGGCCGACCGCAGGCCCGAGCCCGGCCCGCCCGGCGCGGCCGCCATACAACGGGAGTGCTGTCGGACAGCCGACGGAAGCCTGCGGGCCGGGATGAAGAACAGCCCGGTCAGGCCGAGCTGTCCGGTTGTGCTGTTCGCGCCTGCGCTCCGGGCGCAACGAGACCATCGAAGTTGCTCATGGCGGTGGAGGGTTGGCACTCGCCCTCGGAGTCGGTGTCAACGGGCGTGAGGGTGCCGTCGCTTCGGACGGTCCAGGCCACCAGCGGGTCCTCGGTGAAAGTGCCGTCGCTGTTCTTGAACCGCACGCTCCAGCCGCCCCCGGGGATAGCGCCGACAACAGGGTGGCCGCCCTCCGAGAGTCCGGTGAAGGTACGGCCGTTGTTCGCCGGGACAAGTCGGCCGCTGCGCTCATCAACGACGAGCGCCTGGCCCTCGTCGTCCCAGGCGATGACGGGCTTGCTCCTGTAGCTCGTGCGGCCGTTCTCTTCCTGCTGGTAGTCCGCTTGGTAGGGGTGCTGGGCTGGGATCACTGCGTCTCCTGGGCAGGTGGGTTCCGGTCCTGGTGCGACCGTACGACGGGAACGGTCGGACCGTCCCGGAGTTGGATCAGGCTGTTCACGGCAGCAGCCGCCGACGCGGACGGCTTCCTCTGTCCACAGGCGATCCGTGGTCCCTGGAGGTATGAACGATCACGAGCAGCAGCAGTCGGCCCCGGGCCGAGGCAAGATCCTGGACGCCCTCGCGCGGGCGGAGCGGAAGGTCTTCACCCGGCCCGCGCCGAAATCCGCGAAGGCTCAGGTGAAATTCCTTCTCACGCGGGCGAAGGGGTCCACGAAGGCCCTGGCGGAGCGTCTGGGTGTCTCACGCCGCACGGTGGAGCGCTACCGTGCCGGGACGCTGACGACCCCACAGAAGCGCCTCCAAGCCGCCCTGGTGGAGGAGACCGAATCCGAGTGGCAACCGCAGGTCAGAGCACAAGCCCGGGAGCAGGCGTCCACCTCCGGCGGGATGATGGTGCACGTCGTCGCCTACTTCGGATTCACCGCCTCCGGGTCCTCCGACGACGGCCGCGTACGGCACATCACCACCCCGATCTCACCCACCTACGCGCAGCAGATCCTCCAGCTCCAGGCATCCGGTGCGACAGAGGAGGAGTTGCATCCGATCGTCGCCCAGGCCGTCACCGAGTCCTATTTCACGGAATGGGGCAACCGGGCTGATGGGCTACGAGCGGATTTCACCCACGTCCAGTCGATAGATTTTGAGTTCTGACACCACATAATTCAGGGACTGCTATAACCATTTCCAGCTGAGCCGAAGCGCGATAGTTGCCCCATAGGCAGGCTTGTTGTCACCTTCAGGCCATATGTGCGTACATGTGAGGTTTTGGGGGCATCGCTTCGCCGCGCTGCCCGGCATGAACGACCGGCTGCGGGCCTGAGGTGAGTCCGGGCCGTGTGGAACCGGGCGCTCGGCGGCCCACGTCACCCCGTACATGCTGATCGTCCTGGGGATACTCTTCGCTGTCGCGCCCGCTGTCGTCTGGATGACGATCGCCCGCACCCGCCCTGTCGGCTTCGCGATCGGCGGCACGCTGCTCGCCGGAGCCGGTTTGCTGATCAGTGTCCAGCAGGGCTGGGTCCACGCCCCCAGACCCGACGCCCATCTCCTGTTCACGGCCCTGGCGCCTGTGCTCATCGCCTGCGGTGTAGGCCTGGAAGGCCGGCACGGGAACTCCCCTCCCCCGGAATGGATTCCCCGCCGCAACGGAGCGATCGGCTTCCTGGGGATGCAGTTCGCCCTCACCCTCGTGGTCGGTCTCCTGTATGCGCTGATGATCGGCGAAGGCTCGGACGCCCCGCCGTCCAAGGCGCTCCCCTCACTGCCGCCAGGCATCAGCATGGTCGACGAAGGCACCAGCTGCGGTTCCGGCGGCTGCTGGCGCGCCGCAACGGTCACCAGCGGGAACGGCCTGTCCCGCCCGGAGATCATCCGCGAACTGGGCCTCCAACAGGAGAGCTGCCGCTCCAGCGGCTGGCTGCTCGACTGGCGTGACGTGTGCGTCGGAGCCCGGGACAACGGCGAGAACGTCATCATCTACGCCAGCTGGGGATACTGAGAGGCCATTCCCGGTCGATCATGGTGGTCCTGAACGAGGATCTGTGACAAGCCTCGTGCCTCACTGGTGACAATCAGACTGCGTCGACCGGTCTCATACGCCAGCTCAACAAGCTCTGCCGGTGACACCTACCGTGCTTCGGCACACCAGCGGGCCGCCGTACAGCGCTCTGACGGTGGTCCGCCCTGATTCCTCACCCATGAATGGGAGGCCGAAGATGACCACGCCCCTGCCGTCCTGGCCGCCCCGGAGCACCGACCGCCGTACGGCCGCATCGCGGGTCACGGTGCCGCGCGAGCCGCTCGATCCGGCCCGTATGTGCCGCCGCTGGGTACGGCGCCGCGCCAGGGGCATGACCGCCGGCGCCGCCGCGGCCGCCCTGGACGTCGCCCGGTTCGACGCCCGGCAGAACTTGAGGCACGAGGACATCGCCGTCGCCGAGCGCGGCCCGGCCGAGCTCGGCGAGTGGGAGCGGATCGCCCGGCTGCTCGCCGAAGCGGCCCCGGGCACCGTCTACGCCCCGGACACCGACGACGTCGTCCGGGCCGAGCTGCGCGAAGCGATGCGGATCGCGGCCCGCGCCGACGAGCTCCAGGCGCTGCGCGAGCTCGGCACCCTGGAGCAGGCCGAGCCCCGTACCGGTGACGAAGCCGTACGCGAGGAGCTCACCCGGCGAGCCGGCGGCTACGTCCAGGACGACGTCGACGCCTGGCTCGCCCGCGCGCTGGCTACCCGCCTCGGGCACTACCGCGACCCGGCCGCCCGCGAAGCCGCGGCCGGCCTTCTCACCCCACCGGTTCTCGCGCACGCCGCGCTGCTCGCCGAACTCCTCCGCCTGGTCCCCGGAGTCGACGTCGGCCAGCTGGCGTTCGCGGCCCGGCTCGCCACCACCGAACCCGAAGCCACCGCAGCCCTCGCCGTGCACCTCACCCACGCCCGCCCTCAAGCTCACTGACTCACTCTCCGCAATCCCCCAGCTCTCGAACTTCTGGGGGGAGACCTGGGGGGTTGGGGCCAGAAATGCCCGAATGGCCCGGAACCTCTAGGGGGTGGCAGGGTGAATTCCCAGGTGGAGGCGGTTTCGGGGAAGACCTGGGGGTCTGGGGGGTAGAGCCCACGGGTCATCACCGGCCGTCACCTCGCCAAGGTGTGGGCGTTGTGCCGGGCATGGACTGGACGCAGCTGCTCAAGGAACTCACCGTCGCGGTGGAGGTGCGCAACCGCAGGGTGGCGAGCCTGCGTACCGCCGGTTCCACCGTTGCCGAACTCGCGGCGCAGGCCCTCGCGGTCGGCGCCCCGGGCCCGCCCCTGCGCCGGATCCTGGCCGGGATGGAACCGCTGCTCGAACAGCAGCGCCCGCACGTCTGCGGGCCAGGCCCCGTCGTTCCGCCCGGCCGCCCGGCCCTGCCGCAGCAGGCCGCCGACGCGGCGCCTCTGATCCGCCAGCCACTGTCGGCGGACGACGCCTTCGACCGCCCCGTGCCGATCCGGTACTCCCTGGAGGAGGCGTGGCAGAAGGGGATCCTGCCGTGGAAGGCGTCGACCATGCGCACTTACCTGAAACGCTCCCGAGAGCGCTTCATCCCGGTGCCCGAGGGCGTACTGGACGGGCAGACCGTCCGGTACACCGAGGACGAGCTGACGACCTGGCGTACGGCCTGGGAGAATCAGGCTGGCCCCACCACCGGCCGACCGCCCGCAGGCCCTCCGGAACAGGTGTCACACTGACGGAGGGTGACTGTCACGCTCCTTCGCGATGTCATCCTTACGTGTCACGCCGCCCCGACTTCTGCCCCTGTTTGTCCGTTTCTCGGGGCTGCGGGGTTCTCCAGAGGCCGCTTTCCGGGTGGAGCGTGGCACTCAAGATTTGACTTCACGCGCACTTATGAGAAGTGCGGAGCGTAACTGTGGGCCGGGTTCCTGCGGAGTGCTCCCGGGCCCGGCTGCCCGGCGATACCGTGGTGGGACACGCCAGTTCTGCCTTCTGGAGCCCTCGATGAGCGAACAGCCGGCCCCCGCCGACACCACCCGGCAGCAGATGGAGCCCGACGCCGCCGATGGACTGCGCGCGTACGCGGCCCGGACCCGCGAGAGCGCCGACCAGCTCGCCGCCGTCCTGGAGGACATCGCCACCAACGGGCTGCCCTCGGTGGAGGACTGCACGCCGTGGGAGGAACTGCGCGAGGCCCACCTCGCCCGGCTCGCCGCCCAGCGCCCGGCCGTCGCCTGATGATCCCTCGCCCCCGCCGTGCCCGGATCGCGTTCTCCGACTCCGCCGCCAAGCAGCTGGACACCATCACCAGCGAAGCCGAGCTCCACGCCCTGGATCGCGCCCTGGTCGTCATCTCCGTCGACCCCCACGCCGGCGAGCTCCTTCCCGGCGACAGCAGCGGACCGCGGCTGCGCCAGTACGCCGACGACGTCGAACGCGTCCGGCTCGTGTACTGGGTGACCGCATTGAAGACGGTGGTCGTGGTCGCCTTCATCGAGGTGTAGCAGCCGCCCACCGCCCTCGTACTGCTTGGTTTCCTCGCTGTGCTGCCCGGCCTCTCCAGTACCAGGCGCCTGGTACTGGAGAGCGATGACATTTGAAGGCCGCCCCGGGCGGCGTGCGGGCGCTGCACCAGAAGCAGCGCCGCTTCTGGTGCGCAGTAATAGCACGGCCCGGCCGGGCTGGCCACAGCACCCAACCCGGCGGGCGCACAA